>NZ_JBBEOI010000020.1 GCF_037860755.1 Aquipuribacter hungaricus
CCCGACCCCGCCCCCGGCGGGGGTCTGCCCGGCCGACGACCGCCCGGCCGCCGACCGGGGCGAGGGCCGGTGGACCGCCAGGCCCTCGAGGCGGCGCGCGCCCACCTCGACCGTCTCCGCGACCAGGCCGGACGGCGGGACCTGGCCGGGATCGCCGCGACCCGCCGCGTCGACGTGGTCGAGCACCTGCGGGCGGCTCGTGCGGCCGGTCGGGCCGGTACCGGCCCGGGCGCCCAGGGCGACATCCGCGGAGGGCTGGCGCCGGGCAGCGCGGCAGGGCTGCCGGGCGGGCTGCCGGACGGGCTGCGGTCGGGCGACGACCGGCTCGACGCCGTCCTGGCCGGGCTCCTCGCTGCCGCGGCCAGGGAGCGACCCGACCGCTCGAGCGCCCAGCGCGCCCTGGACGACCTGGCTGTCGCGTCCCTGGTGCTCGCGGAGCGCCACGAGGTGCTCCGTGTCCGCCCGCAGCTGCGCACGGATCCGGAGCTGCTGGCGGAGGTCGGCCGGCACGAGGACCTGCGGTTGCCCGGCGCCGCCCGACGGCTCGACCGCGCCTCGGTCACCGCCCCCCGGCCGTACCTGCGCTGGGAACCGGTCCCCGCCCCGGCCGTCGTGCCGCGCCACCAGCTCGGCACCGGCGAGCAGCCCGCGCACCTGGTCGTCCGCACCGGCATCCCGGCGGGCGAGGGCCCCGACACGCGCGCGGCCGCGGAACGGCACGTGGTGCCGCCCAAGTCCACCCAGGCCGAGGCGGAGACCGCGGGCCTGTTCGACGCCGCGATCGGGACCGGCGACGCCGCCGAGACCAGGCGGCTGTACGCGGTGGCGCTGGCCGAGCGCGGCACCCTGCTCGACGAGCAGGTCCCCAGCCTGACGGACGCCCGCGCGACCGACGCCCAGCCGGGGATCGCCCTGGTCGACAGGCCCGGTGCCGACACCGGCTCGGCGGACCGCGCGACCCTGGCCGACATCACCGCCCGGCGTGGCCGGCAGATCGGCGAGGGCCAGTACGTCGTGCACGACACCGACGCCCTCCGCCTGCCGTACCTGCCCGACCCGTACGCCACCGGGGTGTCGCTGGTGTTCTTCGAGTCGGGCGCCCCGCACGCGCTGCCCGAGCCGCGCGCGCTGCAGGCCGTGACGGTCCCCTACCCGGGACGCTGGCCGTCGCTGCAGCCGCTGCGTCTGGTGGTCGAGCCCGGCGCCACGCTCTCTGCCACGGTCGAGGGCCACGAGGTGCGCGTCACGCTGCCGCCCGGCGAGCAGGTGCGGGTCGCGGTCTCCAGCACCGTGGACGTCGCCTCGCTGGAGAAGTTCGGGCTGTGGCGCTCGCAGCTGGCGAGCGTCGCCGACCCTGCCGACGGCTTCACCCAGGACGAGGTGGTCGCCTCGGCCGCCCTGATGAGGGCCGCGTCGCAGGGCTGGACCTGGTGGCTGACACCGTCCGTGGACGTCCGGCTGGTGCACGCGGTGCCCGCCCCGGTCCGCCCTCCGCAGCTGCGCGCGCTGTCGGTCCTGGCCCGCCCCCCGGGGCGCGCGGTCGTCGCCCTCAGCGGCCTGGTCGACGTCCACGGCGCGAGCACGGACACCCTGCTGGTCACCGCCACCTGGACGGAGAAGGTCGACGACCCGGCCGCACCCGCACCGGGCGAGGTGACCCGGTCCGACGTCGTCGTCCGCTCGACCGTCGGCGAGCGGCAGCGGACCGGCGCCCTGTTCCTCGTCGACCTCCAGCCCACCGGGCCGGTCGCCCGGGCGCTCGGCGACGTCGGCCTGCACCGGGCCCTGCAGACCTTCGAGGACACCCACCACCGGCAGGTCACCTACGTCCCCGCCGGCACCACCCGCTACGCCGAGTACTTCGACGCCTCGCAGCTGCCCGGCGCCCCGCCCGCCGGCGAGCCGGTCACGCTGGACATCCCGTCCTCCGCCCGCCCCGCCGCCCCGCTGGTGCTCGACGCGGTCCCGCTGCTGCGCTGGGAGGCCGAGCCGGACCCCGAGGGGCCGTTCGCCCACCGGTCGGTGCGGCGCTCCGGGATCCGGGTGTGGCTGGACCGGCCGTGGTACTCCTCCGGGGACGGGGAGCTGCTCGGCGTCCTCGTCTTCGACACCCACGCGTGGGTGGACGAGGACGGGCGGAAGGTCTGGCGGGAGAAGCCCCTGCAGGCACCGGACGGCGCCACGAGCCTGTGGGCCGCCGACCCCGTCCACGACAGCCGCAGCGGGACCACCGACACCCCCACCGTCCCGCCGCTGCTCAGCCCCGAGGAGCTGCTCCTCGACCTGGTCGACGGCGCCGCAGCCGGGCCGCTGGAGATCCGGCCGCCGCTGCACGGGGCCGTCGTCGGGGGCCGCGCCCGCGGCTGGCCCGGCACCCCCGGGCACCCCGTCGACGCCGCCGAGGCGCTCCCGCTGCGGGACGTACCGGGGCGGCCGTCCGCCAGGGTCCTGGGGTACGAGCCGGAGTTCGACACGGAGTCCCGTCGGTGGTTCGTCGACGTGGGGCTGCAGGAGACCCGGGCGCTGTGGCCGTTCGTGCGGCTCGCCGTCGCCCGGTGGCAGCCCAGCTCGATCGCGGGGCACGAGCTGTCCGCCGTGGCGCTCACCGGGTGGGTGCAGCCGCTGCCGACCCGCACGCTCACCGTGACCCGCACGGCCCACGAGCAGGTGCAGGTCACCCTGAGCGGCGTCGTGGCCTGGCTACGGTGGGACGAGCGGGCGACCGGAGACCTGCCCGGCGAGCAGCTGGGCGCGGACACCCCGACCGGTGACGCCGCGGTGCGCGCGGCCCGGCTGCAGCGATCGCGCACCGTCCGCGCCACCGTCCAGACCCGGCCGGCGGGTGCGGGCGACCTGGACTGGCAGACCTACCGGTCGACCGTGCTGCACGCGACGAGCGTCGAGGAGGGCGGCGGCTTCCGGGCGACCTGGAGCGGCAGCGTCGGGCTGCCCGCCGGTTCCGGCACCGAGGCCGGCGAGGCGACCGGCCTGCCCGGGTTCCGCCGGCCCGGACCCGACAGCCCCGACGGGTCCACCTGGCGCGTGCTGGTCGAGGAGCACGAGCTCCTCGACGCGGACCCCGTGCCGCCGGCGATGCTGGAGCGGCAGGTGCCCCGGCTGGTCTACGCCGGCTCGGTCCCGCTGTGAGGCGCTGACGTGAGCGGTCCGAGGGGGCCCGTCATCCCGTCGGACGCAGCGGCGCGTGCGGGCTCGCCCGGATCTCCGGCACCATCCCTCTGCTCCACTCCGCCTCGCGGATCGCGGCCTCGGCCAGCGCCCGGGTGGCCTCGTCGAGGCGGTCGACGAAGAGGATGCCGTCCAGATGGTCGGTCTCGTGCTGCACCACCACCGACAGCTTGCCGGCGCCCTCCACTCGCAGCGGCTCCCCGTCGACGGTGAAGCCGGTGGTCACCACGCGCAGGTGGCGGCGGCAGTCGAACGGCAGACCGGGGATCGACAGGCAGCCCTCGCGCTCGAAGGACTCCTCGTCGCCGACCAGCTCCACCGTCGGGTTGACGATGTGGCCGAACTCGCCCTCGACCACCCACGTGAAGACCCGCAGCCCCACCCCCACCTGGGGCGCGGCGATGCCGGAACCGCCGGCGTCGAGCATGGTGTCGGTCAGGTCGGTGACCAGCTGGCGGAGCTCGCGGTCGAAGTCGACCACCTCGTCGGCGCGACGGCGGAGCACGGGGTCGCCGAAGAGGCGGATCGGGCGGACGGCCATCGGGCACCTCCGGGTGGTGCGGTCGGGGGACGACAACTGTGGCATCCCGACGACGACGCTCGACCCGCGCACCGACGGCACGCGGGTCGAGCGTCAGGACCGAGAGCCCTCAGTACGGGCAGCTGTCCCGGTAGTCGCTGACCTGCAGGCTGGTCCCGGGCGGGGCGCAGAGGAACTGCGAGTACCGCAGGTCGTCGTCGACGAACCGCTTGAGCCAGGCGATGGACGAGCGGGCGATCGTCGTGTTGGCCGAGTTCGGCGCGTAGTGGCTGGCCCCGCGCAGCTCGACGTACGCCTTGTCCGTCGTCCCCGGGATGCTCGTGAAGAACGGGACCGAGTGCGCGCCCACCGAGGCGACGCTGTCGTTCTGCGCGCCGATGATGAGGGTCGGCACGGTCACCTCGGGCCAGGTCTTGTCCGTGTTCCACGGGGTCAGGGGGATGGCCGCCTGGAACCGGGGGTTGGCCTTGACGGCCTCGAGCGTCCCACCGCCGCCCATGGAGTGCCCCATGACGGCGAGCCGGCTGCCGTCCACCCGGGTGCGCACGGTGCTGCTGCCCGTCAGGTAGTCGGCCGCCGCCTGGAGCTGCCGGCCCCGGGAGGCAGGCTGGTCGTAGCGGCTGGACGTGTCGATGGTGAAGACCACGAACCCCTGGGACGCCAGGCGGGGCCCGAGCCACGCGATGCTCGACTGCGCCGCCGTGTAGCCCGGCGCGATGACGACCCCGCCGAAGGTGCCGGCGGACGTGGACGTCGGGTAGTAGATGGTGCCGCCGCCGAAGCCGGTCGTCGCGTACCGCGACACCGTGGTCGTCGACACCGCGAACGACCCGCGGGTCGCCTCGATGCTGGCGACCGTCGGCGCGGGACCCCGCTCGTACGGGTTGACGGTGACGGCGGCCGCGGGCAGGCCGCCGGACAGCGGCACGACCGCCGCGAGCGCCAGGGCAGCGAGCCGACGGACGAGGCCGCCGGAGCGACCGTGCGTGCTGCGCGGCCGGGTCGCACCCGCGTCGGCGGTGCGCGGCCCGGGGAGGGAGAGGGAGGTGGGCGAGACAGTCATGTGCACGTCCTGGGGTGGTCGCGTGTCCGGTGGCCGCTGCCGGGCCGGCGCGGCAGGTCACCTGTGACCGACCGCTGCAGCCGGCGTCACCGTAGAAGTTGACTAACCAGATGGTCAAGCATCCTGCTCGACAGGCGGGACCGGCGGCTACCGTCGACCGGTGCCTGCCGACCGGACCCCTGACGAGCCACCCGACGGGGCGCCCGGACGGCCGCTCGACCAGACGTCCGACCAGACCTCCGACCAGGCCCCCGAGCACGCCTCCGGCCCGGCCCCCGAGCAGGCGGGCGACGGGACCGCGGACGAGCCGGCGAGGACCGACGGCCGGCGGCTGCGCTACCAGCACCGCCGCGCGGAGCTCCTCGCCGCCGCGACCGACCACGTGCTGCGGCACGGCCTGGACGGGCTGACGCTGCGGCGTGTCGCCGACAGCGCCGGGGTCACGCACGCCGCCCTGCTGCACCACTTCTCCAGCCGCTCGCAGCTGGTCGAGGCGGTGGTCCGGGAGGTGCTGGACCGGGCGTTCACCGACACGGCCGCGCAGGGACGGGCCGTCGACGCGGACCCGGGCGGGGGGCCGCTGCGGGCGCTCTGGCGGCGGAGCGTGAGCCCTGACGGTCAGTCGCTGGTCCGGGCGTTCCTGGCCGTGACCGGGTCGGCGGTGTACGACGAGGAGCTCGCCGTCCCGGTCCGGGCGTCGGTCCAGGACCGGGTCCGCCTGATCGCCACGGGCCTCGTGGCGGCGGGGTGCCCGGCCGACCAGGCGCCGGCCCTGGCCACGCTCCTGCTGTCGACGATGCGCGGCCTGGCGACCGACCGCCTTCTCACCGGGGACGAGGCGCGCGTGGACGCGGCCTTCGAGGCATTCGTGCTGGGGATCGAGGCACGGCAGCGCGGGTGGTCCGGGCCACCTGGGTGAGCCGGTGAACCGGCACTCGACGTAGACGATGTGTCGCGCGCGACAAGGTTGGGTACGTCATGGGAGCACGGACGACCGACACTCCCCAGGAGGAACCCCATGCCCGAGATCACCGCCCACCACGGCTTGTTCCGGAACACCGACCTGCACGTCGACGACACCGGCGGCCCCGGCCGCGCCGTCGTGCTCATCCACGGCTGGCCCCTGTCGGGCCAGTCCTGGTCCGCGCAGGTCCCGGTGCTCCAGGCGGCCGGCTACCGCGTCGTCACCTACGACCGCCGGGGCTTCGGCCGCAGCGACAAGCCGGCCAAGGGCTACGACTACGACACCCTCGCCGAGGACCTCCACACCCTGCTCGTCGAGCTGGACCTGACCGACGTCACCCTGGTCGGGTTCTCGATGGGCGGCGGCGAGGTCGCGCGCTACTTCTCCGCCTACGGCACCGAGCGGCTGCGCAGCGTCGTCTTCGCCGCGGCGGTCCCGCCGTACCTCATGAAGGGCAGCGACAACCCGGACGGCCCGCTGGAGAAGAGCCAGGCCGCCGAGATGACCGCCGCGCTCACGGCCGACCAGGACGCGTTCTACGACGGGTTCATCACCGACTTCTTCTCCGCCGACGGCGTCCTGCAGGTCGACGAGGCCCAGCGCCAGGACGCGCTCCGCCTCGCCCACCAGGCCGACCACAAGGCCGCCCTGGCCTGCATGTCGTCCTTCGCGACCACCGACTTCCGCGAGGACCTGCCCAAGGTCACGGTGCCGACCCTGGTCCTGCACGGCTCCGCCGACGCGACCGTCCCCTTCGAGGGCTCGGGCGCGCGGACGCACGCCGCGATCGCCGGCAGCCAGCTGCACGTGGTCCAAGGCGCCCCGCACGGCTTCAACGTGAGCCACGCGGAGGAGTTCAACCGGGTGCTGCTCGACTTCCTCGCCCGCTGACCTGCTGCGGGGGCCGGGTCCGCCCGGCCCCCGCGACCGGCGCGGATACGACGCAGGACCCGTGGCACCGCGCCGGCGCGGCGATGAGTTCCGCCGCCACCGACCGTCTCCCCCGCCATGACGACCTACCTGGCCCCGTACCTGTCCTTCCGCGACGGCGCCTTCGACGCCATGCAGCACTACCAGCGCGTGTTCGGCGGCGAGCTCACGCGCGCCACCTTCGCCGACTACGGCATGGCCGAGGACCCCGCCGAGGCGGACAAGACCATGCACTCCCAGCTCGTCACCCCGACCGGCTGGCGGCTCATGGGGGCCGACACCCCGAGCTCCATGGAGCACACGCCCGGCGGGTTCTCGGTGTCGCTGTCCGGCGAGGCCGAGGACGCCGAGCACCTCCACCATTGCTGGGACGGCCTCGCCGAGGGCGGCGAGGTGCAGGAGAAGCTGGACGTCGCCCCCTGGGGCGACGAGTTCGGCATGCTCACCGACCGCTTCGGCGTGCACTGGATGGTCAACATCGCCGGGGCGCCCGCCACCGACGGCTGACGGGCGCTCAGCCGGTGGCGAGGACCGGCGCGCCGGAGCCGGACTGCTTGGCCTGGTACAGCGCCCGGTCGGCCCGGCGGTAGACCGCCGCCGCCTGGTGCCGGCCGCCGTCGACGACGAGGACGCCGGCGGACAGGCTGGTGCCGTGGGGGCCGTCCTCGCAGGAGCGGCACCACGCCGACGCCACCTCGAGCGCCCTCGTCACGTCGACGCCGGGCAGCAGCAGCGCGTACTCGTCGCCGCCGAGGCGGCACGCGACGGCACCGGTGACCCCGGCGGCCGCGGCCCGGGCGGCGTCGGCGACCGCGGTGAGCGCCTCGTCGCCGGCCGGGTGGCCGAGGCTGTCGTTGACGCGCTTGAGCCCGTCGACGTCGCCGAGCACGAGCGCGAAGCCCGGCGACGGCACGGTGCCGGCGACGAGCTCGTCGAGCCGCTCGTCGAACGTGCGCCGGTTGGCGAGCCCGGTCATCGGGTCGGTGGCAGCCAGCTGCTGCAGCTGCTGCCACGCCGCCGCCTGGACGAGCCCGGCGGCGATGAGGCCGACGACGACCTCGCTGAGCTCGCAGGTGTACGCGTCGAACGACGGCTGGTCGGCGGTGCGCGACGCCCACAGCTCCCCCCACAGCTCGCCCTCGACGACGATCGGCGCGTGCAGGCAGGCCGCCTTGCCGAGGCTGTGCAGCAGCTCGACCTCGGCGGCGTCGGCGGCCGGGTCCTCGACGTGGGTGAGGAACACGTGGTGCCGGCCGCTCGCCAGGGTCTCGACCGCACGGGGGTAGGTGGCCAGGTCGTAGCGCTCGTCGGTGGGCCAGCGGACCTCGTCGGGGCCGAGCAGGCCGACGTTGACCACCGTGGTCAGGGCCAGGCCGTCGTCGTCGCGGCTGCTGATCGACAGCGACGCGGCGCCGAGCAGGTCGCGGGCGGTCTCGGCGACCGCCTCCACGGTGGCGAGCGCGTCGTGGGAGCCGGTGACCAGCGAGGCCAGGTGCACCAGCGCACGGAGGACCGACCGGTCGACCCCCTGGGCGTCAGGGAGCAGCGGGGTCTCGGGCGGGGCCGGCATGGCCATGGGGTACCCATCGGCACGCCGGGTCACCCGGTTGACCCGGGCGGCGCGGTCAGCTGTCGAAGCCGAGCCCGGCGGCGTCGAGCGCCCGCAGCCAGAGGTTCCGCCGGCCCTGCCGGTGGTCGGCGCGGTCGAGCGACCACCGGGTGAGCCCGATGCCGACCGAGGCCAGCGGCTCGGGCGGGAACGGCAGCGGCTGCTCCCGCACCATCCGCAGCCGGGTGCGCTCGGTGTCCAGGCCGGCGAGCCGGTCGAGCACGACGTCGGCGGCGAACCGGGTCGAGGCGACGCCCAGCCCGGTGAAGCCCGCGGTGTAGCCGACCCGGCCCTGCCGCGCGGTGCCCGTGAACGCGCAGAACCGGGTCGAGGTGTCGATGGCGCCGGCCCAGCGGTGGGCGAAGCGGACCCCTTCCAGCTGCGGGAACGTCGTCAGGGCGTGGGCGGCGAGCCGGGCGAACACCTCGGGGCGCTCCTCGTAGGCCGCCCGCACCCGGCCGCCCGGGTGGTAGACCGCGTCGTAGCCGCCGAACAGCAGCCGGTCGTCGGCGGAGAGCCGGTAGTAGTGGAACTGGTTGGCCGCGTCGCCGACGCCCTGCCGGCCCGCCCAGCCGAGGCTCGCCCGCTGCTCGCGGGTGAGCGGCTCCGTCATGAGGACGTAGTCGTACACCGGCACGGTCATGAGGCGGGTGCGCCGCAGCAGCGACGGGAAGACGTTGGTCGCCAGCACCGCCTGCCGGGCCCGCACGCTCGCGGTCGCGGTGCGGACCACGACGCCGCCGGCGTCCGACCGGCCGGGGGTCTCGACCTCGCGGACCAGGGAGCGCTCGTGGAC
Organism: Aquipuribacter hungaricus; assembly: GCF_037860755.1. Lineage (NCBI taxonomy): Bacteria > Bacillati > Actinomycetota > Actinomycetes > Micrococcales > Intrasporangiaceae > Aquipuribacter > Aquipuribacter hungaricus. Next base: position 9,090 of record NZ_JBBEOI010000020.1, read on the forward strand.
GACGACGCCGAGCCGCTCGGCCGCCCGCGCGAGCCCGACGGCGAGCCGGGCCGGGTGGACCAGGGCGGTGCCGGGGTGCAGCACCCCGGCCAGGTAGGTGGGCGAGGCCACCAGGGCCTGCACCGCCGCGCGGTCGAGGAAGCGGGTGCCGTGGCCGTGCTGCTCGGCGGCCTCGCGCAGCCACGGCACCTGGTGCTCCTCGGTGGCGACGTCGAGCGACCCGGTCCGCTCCCACTGGGCGTCGATGCCGAGGTCGGCGACGGTGGCCTCCATCGCGTCGAGGTTCTCGTGGCCGAGCCGGTCGAGGACGTCCGTCTCCTCCGGCCACCGCGCGGCGCCGTTGTCGGCGCCGTGGGTGAGGCTGGCCTCGACGAACCCGCCGTTGCGCCCCGACGCGGCCCACCCGACCGTCGCCGCCTCGAGCAGGACGACGCGCCGCCCCGGCTCGCGCTGGACCGCCCGCAGCGCCGCCCACAGGCCGGCGTACCCGCCGCCGACGACGACGAGGTCCGCGGTCGTGGCCCCGGTGAGCGGCGGGCGGGGCTCGACCGGGGCGTCGGTGAGCCAGTAGCTGCCGGGCCGGGTGGTCGCCAGCGCGTCGGCGACCAGGCGCGGGTCGGGCGCCTGCCTCTCGAAGACCGTGCTCGCCATGCTCAGGCCCGCTCGAGCACCGCGCAGCCGAACCCGTCCACGTGGACCGTCGTGCCCTCGACCCGCACCCCGTGCGACAGCAGCGCGGTCGCGCCGAGCACCTCCGGCACCTCGACCCGGTACGGCTCGCGGGAGGGGTTGACGACGACGACGTGGCTTCCGCCGCGCTCGTAGACCAGCGGGTAGTCCCGGTGCAGCACCCGGGTCGCGGGGCCGACGCGCAGCGCCGGGGTGCGGCGGCGCAGGTCGACGAGCTCACGGACCAGGTGCAGCACGGCCGACGGGTCCTGCAGCGCGGTCTGGAGGTCCGGCCGCGCCGGGTCCGGGTCGACGGGCAGGTAGTGCTCTTCCGGCGGTGCCGTCGAGAAGCCCGCGCCCGGCCCGGGACCCCAGTGCATCGGGGTGCGGGCACCGGCCCGGTTGTACGTCGGGTGGCAGATGCTGCCCTCGACCTCCGGCAGCCTGGTCCGGTAGGCGATGCCGATCTCGTCGCCGTAGTAGACCGACGGCACGGTCCCCCAGGTGAGGAGGAACACCCACGCCGGCGGGGTCTGCTCGACCGTCCGGTCACCGACGACCAGGCGCGAGAAGTCGTGGTCGGCGCTGGCGAGCAGGAGCGGGTGGGCCCCGCCGGGGTGCGCGTCCTCGTGCTCCTGCCACTCGCGCAGGAACAGGTCCAGCGAGCCGCGGGCCCCGGCGTCGAAGTAGCAGGGCGCCGGCTCCCACCACGGCTTGGTGCCCGCCCCGCCGTTGTCGAACAGCGAGCTGTGCATGGCGTGGATGACCAGCGCCATGTCGCCGTGGAACGCCGGGCCGGCCGTCCCGTAGGGCACGACGCCCTCGGGCAGGAGGACGGCCTCGGGGTACGCCTCGTCGAGCCAGGCCCGCATCCCCCGCCAGAGCGCCATCGTCCGCACGTAGCCCGGGTCGCCCTTGACCAGCGAGAACGCCATGTCGACGCGGAAGCCGGCGACCCCCCGGTCGAGCCAGAACGCCATGACCTCCCGCAGCGCCGCCTGGTTGGCCTGCGGCCCCGGGGCGTCGGCCGGCTGCTGCCACGGCGCGGCCGGGTCGGGGTCGGCGTACCCGAAGGACAGGGCGGGCTGGGAGTCGTAGAAGTTCTTGAGGTAGTAGCCCGGGCGCGGGCCGGGCGAGGCGACGAACCCCTCGCCGGGGACGTCGGACCAGACGTACCGGTCGTGCGCGGGGCCGCCCTCGGGGACACCGGCGCAGGACTCGACGAACCAGGCGTGCTCGTCGGAGGTGTGCCCGGCGACGAGGTCGAGCAGCACCCGGATGCCGCGCTCGCGGGCTGCGTCGACGACCGCGACGAGGTCGTCGTTGGTGCCGTAGCGCGGGGCGACCGTCAGGTAGTCCCGGACGTCGTAGCCGGCGTCGTGGAACGGGGAGTCGAAGCAGGGGTTGAACCAGATGGTGTCCACGCCGAGCCACGCCAGGTGGTCCAGGTGCGCGAGCACGCCGGGCATGTCGCCGATGCCGTCGCCGTCGGAGTCGGCGAAGGACTGCGGGTAGATCTCGTAGACCACCGCGTCGCGCAGCCAGTCCGTCGGGCGGGCGCCGGTGCCTGCTGCCGTCATGGCCCGATCCTCGCCCAGGCCGCGGCCTCGGTGCGACCGGGTGTCAGGACATGCCCGACGCCTCCTGGCGGGAGGGGTCGACCACCCGGTCCTCGTCGTGCGCCCGCCCGGGCCGGCGGCCGCGGCCGCCGGGTGCGTCCGCGACCAGGTAGCGGTCGAGGAGCGCGTCGGGCTCGGGTGCCCGCTCGACCACCCACCCCGGGTCGGCGAAGGCGGCGACCAGGGCAGCCGCGACCTCGACGAGCCGGACGTTGCGGTGCTGGGAGTGCCGGCGCAGCACGTTGAACGCGGCGCCCTCGTCGATCCCGTACGTGAGCATGAGCGCACCCTTGGCCTGCTCGATCACCGCCCGGGACCCGGTCGCCGACTCCACCGCCTCGGCGGCGACGACCATGCTGTCGCTGACGCGGCTCTCGGTGAGGTCGGTCATGAACCCCAGCAGGCGGCCCGGACCGCCGTCCGCCGCGGGCTCTGTGCGCGCGACGGTGACCACGGAGCGGAGCTCGCCGTCGCGGGTGACGATGCGGTGGCTGCAGCTCACCGGCTCGGTGCTGGTGTACGCGCGCTCCCGAGCGGCCACGACGATGCCGCGGTCCTCCGGGTGCTTGTGCTGGAGCATGAGGTCCGAGCTGAGCTCCACCTCCCCGGACTCGTAGCCATGGATGCGGTACATGACGTCGCTCCACGACCACGCCCCGGTGCGCAGGTCGTGGGAGAACCAACCGGTGCGGGAGATCGCGCCCCCGAACCGCTGCACCACGTCGTCGTCCGTCACCGCACCTCGCTCGCGCCCGGGCCGCCCCTGGCCCCCCTCACGTCGTCCGGAATTCAACCAGGACCGTCGGGCCGGTGCGCGCCGGGTGGGAGCGGGGCCACCGTCGGTCCCACGGACGGGTGAACGACGTCCTGGACAGGTCCGGGTCGTCCCGGACGGTGAGCGGCGGCACGGGCGGCGACCGGGGCGCGGACGCTGACGGCGGCACGGGCGGGCTGCCCGGTGGCAGGCGCGGCAGTCTGGTGGCGTGGACCTGCTGCTGCTCGCCGACACCCACCTGCCGCGCCGCGCCCGGGACCTGCCGGACGAGGTCTGGGGGGCGGTGGCGGCCGCGGACGTCGTCGTCCACGCCGGCGACTGGGTCGACGTGGCCCTGCTCGACGAGCTCGAGCAGCGGTCGGCGCGGCTGGTCGGCGTGCACGGCAACAACGACGGGCCGCCGCTCCGGGACCGGCTGCCGGAGGTGGCGCGGGTCGACCTGGACGGGCTCCGGATGGCCGTCGTCCACGAGACGGGCGCGTCGACCGGTCGCGAGCGCCGCTGCGACGCCCTCTACGGCCCCGCCTCGCCCGACCCGGGCGACGTGCTGGTGTTCGGGCACAGCCACGTGCCGTGGGACACGACCACGCCGTCGGGGCTGCGGCTGCTCAACCCCGGGTCGCCGACCGACCGGCGCCGCCAGCCCCGCTGCACGTACATGACGGCGCGGGTCGAGGCCGGCGCGCTGGCGGAGGTGCGGGTGCACGAGCTCCCGCTCCGGGTGCCGACGCGTCCTCCGCGCTGACCTGGCGGCCGTCGCGGCCGGCGCGCTGACCTGCCGCGTGGTCGGCGCTGGCCTGCCGCGGCCTCTGCGCGCTGACCGGCCCCACGGTCATGAGGCCAGCCACCCGCATGGTCTGCGCCGACCCCGCTGCCTCAGGGGCGGCGCCAGTCGTCGGTCCTCATGTGCGAGCCGGCCATCGGGCTCATCTGGGGCATGCCACCGTCCACCGCCCACGACGCCCCGGTGACGTAGCCGGCCTCGGGGGTGCAGAGGAACGCGATGACGGCCGCCACCTCGCGCGCGTCGCCGGGTCGTCCGATCGGGACGCCCGGCCGGACCTTGCCGGTCACCGGCTCGTCGGTCTGCCCGGTCATCGGGGTGGCGATCTCGCCGGGCGCGACGGCGTTGACGGTGATGCCGTGCTCGGCGAGGTCGATGGCAGCGGTACCGGTGAGCAGGCCCAGGCCGCCCTTGGCCGCACAGCAGGGCGCCGCGCCGACGCGCGGCTGGTGCTCGTGGACGCTCGTCACGTTGACGACCCGACCCCCGCGACCGGCCGCGACCATCCGCCGGGCGGCCCGGTGCCCGCGCCCCCATCGCACGAACCTGCTGGTCACGGTTGTGCATCGACCAGGCAGCGGCGGATGCCGGGCCGGTCCTGGGGTACCCGGCCGGCATGAGCACGCACACCTCCCCGTCCACCACCCGCACCGCCGGTCGCAGCGTCCCGCAGTGGCTGGCCCCGATCATCGGCGTCGTGTTCACGCTGGTCGGCATCGCCGGCTTCTTCGTGACCGGCTTCAGCGGCTGGACCGAGCACCACCCGGACCAGACCCTCCTCGGCTTCGCCGTCAACCCGCTCCACAACGTCGTCCACCTGCTGCTGGGGCTGGTCGGCATCGCCATGTCCCGCGCCGAGCGGAGCGCGCGCACCTACGGCTGGCTGCTCGTCGTCGGCTACGGCGCCGTGCTCGTCTACGGCCTGGTCGTCAGCGGCCAGGAGGACGGCAACTTCCTCAACATCAACACCGCCGACAACGTGCTCCACGCCCTGACCATCCTCGGCGGCCTCGCGACCGCGCTGTGGCCGCGCCGCAAGGACGTCGACACCCGGTACTGACCGGCCGGACCGACTCGACGCCCCCTCTCACGCACGCGGGAGGGGGCGTCGTCATGTCCGGGGCCGGGGCCACCAGGCCGACTTGTGTCGTGGATCAGACGGGGCTCGCTCGACGCGGCAACCCCGGTCCCATCCCACAGCACCAGCCAAGACGGGGCCCAGGTCGTCGGCGGCGCCACGACTGGGATGGAACGGTGGCTGCCGCGGTGGCGAGACAACCGTTCGGTCCCACTCGTGACGTGGACGGGTCTGGTCCCATGACGGACGCGCGGGTGCCTCATCGACCGGGACCAGGCCCGCGGCTGGGACCGAACGCACGCGGACCGGAGCACGGCACGACCCCTTGATCCCTGTCATGGGGACCTTCGAGGTGGACTGCTGGACCGAGCTGCTGTGGCACGTGAGTCGTGGCACCCGACGGGGCTCACGAGCGGCCCCCGACCCGGTCTGCTCCCACGATCTGCAGCTCCACGCACGAGGGCCGTCCCCGACCTGGTGGTCGGGGACGGCCCTGGGTGGTGCGGTGGTGCGGGAGTGCGGTGGGTCAGGAGCTGGAGCTGCTCGAGGAGCTCGTCGAGCTGGTCACCTTGTCGACGACGGCCTCGACGACGTTGGACTTGACCTTGTCCTGCAGCTCCGACGCCTTCTCGGTGGCCTGCTCGCGGGCCTTGTGCGCCACGGGAGCAAGCTTCTCCTGCTCGATCTTCGTCGAGGGAGCGGCGAGACCGGCGAGGAAGCCGGCCGCGATCGCACCGACGGCCAGGCCGAGGGGGTTGGTCTGGGCGATGCCCTTGACCTTGGCAGCCGCGCCGGGGCCGGACTTCTGGCCGCCGGAGCTCTTGGCCTTGTTCTTGAGGCTGGACGCCTTGTCGGCGACGCCGTGCGCCTTGTCGGCGACGGTGTCGGTGACACCGTGGGCCTTGTCGCTCACCGCGCCGGTGAGGCCGCTGGCCTTGTCGCTGACGGTGCTGGTCGCGTCGTGCGCCTTGCCGGTCACCTTGTCGGTCACGGAGGTCACCTTCTCCTTGATGGTGTCGGTCACGTCGTGCACCTTGTCCTTGCTCCGGGCAGGGACGTCGGCCTTGTAGGCCAGCGCCTCGGCCCGCTCGCCCATCCGGGCACGGGTCTCTTCTATGTCCGCGCGGATTGCGTCGGGTTCTTCGCCCACTGGACGTCCTCCTTCAGAGTCTGGGTGGTCTGCTCCGGGACGGGCGGTGCCGCCTCCTGGAGCTTCTTCTTGCCGGTCAGCCCGAGCCCGGCGGCCAGGGCCGCCCAGATGACGAGCACGATGAGCGCCGCGAGCCACAGCTCGAGGAACGCGTCGAAGATGACGATCAGCAGCAGCGTCAGCGTGATGAGCGCCATCAGCCCGGCCATCGCGGCGCCGGCGAGCATGCCCGCGCCCTTGCCTGCCTTCTTCGCCTTGGCCGAGACCTCGACCTTGGCCAGCTCGATCTCCTGCTTGACCAGGAGCGAGGTGTCGGAGGCGAGGCCGCTCAGCAGCTCCCCGAAGGACTCCTGGCGGAGCTCCTCGGCGGTGTGCCCGCTGGCGCCCACGGGACCCTGGTGCGTGGAGGCACCGGTCCCGGAGTAGCCAGGGTCAGCGGTTGCCATCGGTGTAGCTCCCGGACGGGGTGGACGGGTACGTGTCCGGGTCGCCCAGGGGGGCGTCCGCGGTCAGCGGGTCCACGGCGGGCAGGTCCGTGCCCAGGGGCTCGTAGCCGGTGGGAAGGCCACCGGCGGCGCCCGCGGAGGTGTAGTCCGTGTCGTAGTCCGACTCGTAGCCGGTCGTCGTGCCCGCGGCGTAGCCCTGCGTCAGGTCGATCGACGACGGGGTCGCGCTGTCGGTGCCGGCGCCCGTGGAGGACGACGAGGTGGAGCGGCTGTCGGTGCTGGCCTTGACGAAGCGCGAGGCGGCGAAGCCCAGGAGCAGGCCCCCGGCCGCGACGGCCCACGGCTGCTGGCGGGCAGCGCGCTCGACGTCGTTGAGCAGCTTGTCGGCGTCCGCGTCGCGCAGGTACTTCGCGAGGTCCTCGGTGTACGAGGCCACCCGGTCGGCGACACCGGCGAAGGCGTCCTGACCCTTGTCGCGGAGCTGGTCGCTCATCTGGTGAAGGCCCTCGGCCTTGTTCTGGACGAGGTCCCCGGCCTGGGTGGTGCGGCTGTCGACCTGGCTCTTGGCCTGGGCGGCTGCCTGCGAACCCAGGTCCGCGGCCTTGTCCTTGGCGGCGTTCGTGGTGTCGTGCACCGTGTTCATGGGCGTACCTCCTGCTCCGGTGCGTGGTCACGTGCTGTCGAAGTGATCACTACCCGTGCTGCCGGATTTCATGCGTTCCCCCCCCGGCGCGGCGGGCGCCGGCGCGGCGGAGAGCACGGACGGTCACGGGTGGTGACGGGTCAGTCGGAGCCGGCGCCCTCGGGCTCCGGCTCGGCGAGGCCCAGCTCGACGGCGACGTCCTGGACGTTGGTGAACGTGCGGCCCTCGGGCAGCGAGCCCAGCTGGGACAGCACGCGGTCCGTCGCGTCGTTCTCGGCGGCCGTGGCCACGAGCGCGTCGCGGTCGGCGGGCCAGACGCCCGTGCCGAGGAAGCGCGCGATCTCGCTGCGGCCCTCGATGTCGGTGCGGGACGGACGGATGTCGTCGGTGCTCTCGGTCATGCGCGGGACCTACCCGGACGGCGTCCCGTCATGCACGGCCCGGGGGTGCCGCAGACCCGTCCCCCACGGGCCGCGCCGGGGCCCGAGGGGGCCAGCAGGGCGGGGCACCCACCCTCTGCCGCCAGCCGGCGACGCCGACCCAGCCAGAGGAGCCCTCCTGTGTTCACCCACGTCAAGGACCTGCAGTTCGACGCCTCGCCCGACGGGCCCGACCCCGCCTTCGCCCGCCGCTTCCAGGAGGTCCTGGGCGGCAAGTGGGGCGAGATGACCGTCGCGATGCAGTACCTGTACCAGGGCTGGAACTGCCGCCTGCCCGGCAAGTACAAGGACATGCTCCTGTCGATCGGGACGGAGGAGCTCGCCCACGTCGAGATGATCACGACGATGATCGACCGGCTGCTCGACGTCTCGCCGCTCACGCCCAAGGAGGCCGAGGGCATCGGCGGGACGTCCGCGCCGTTCTCGCACAGCAACCCCCAGCACACCATCGCCAACGGCGGCGGGGCCTACCCCGTGGACTCCAACGGCGTGCCGTGGTCCGGGGCCTACATCACCGCCAGCGGCAACCTCATGGCGGACTTCTACCTCAACGCGACGGCCGAGATGCAGGGCCGGCTGCAGGTGGCGCGGCTCTACGGCATGACCGACGACCCGGGCGTCAAGGACCTCATCAAGTTCCTCGTCACGCGGGACCACTACCACCAGATGCAGTGGCTCGCCGCGATCGAGCAGCTTAAGGAGGACGGGCTCGGCGGCATCCCCGTGCCCGAGGCCTTCCCGCTGGAGGAGGAGTACGAGGAGTTCGCCCGCACGTTCATCGTCGCCAGCGACGGCGACAAGGCCACGGACGGCCTGTGGGCGACGGCCGAGGACGGCCCCGACGGCAAGGGCCCGCTGACCTCGTCGGTCATCGCTGCCCAGGGCCCGGTCCCCGTCCTGCCCCCGGGCGACCCGCGCCTGTTCGGCACGGGGTCCGGCGACGGGGACGGCGCGAGCCTGCTGCAGAAGGCCAAGGACGCCCTGCTCTGAGGCACCGCACCCTCCGACCTGTCCCGGTCCGCCGCGCCCACGGGTGCGGCGGACCGGACGGGCCGCCAGGCCCCCTTCCCCCAGGGGCCCGACCCCCCAGGCCTCGGTCCTGGACCCACGACCCACCCCCTCGCCCCGGGAGCCCCGATGACCGACCTGCTGCTCGTCGCGGTGTCCGACGCCTTCCTGGACGTCGGCGTGATCCTGGCCCTGGTGGCCGTCGTCGTCGGCCTGCTGGGGCCGCGCTGCCAGGGCGTCGCCGCGCTGCTGCAGCGCCGCCCCTCGCTCGGCCCCGTGCTCGGCGCGCTGCTCGGCATCACGCCGGGCTGCAGCGGCGCCCTCGTCGTCACCCCTCTCTTCGCCCGGGGGCACGTCAGCCTCGGCACGCTCGTCGCGACGCTGACGGCCACCACGGGCGACTCGGCCTGGGCGCTGTGGGCGGGAGCACCGAGCGCCGCGCTCGTCGTGCACGTCGTCGTCCTGTCGCTCGGCATCGTCCTGGGGCTGGGCATCGACGCCCTGCGTGCCCGGCGGCCGGGCCTGCTGTCCTCCTGCGACGTGCCGCCCGTGCCGGTCCTGCGGCCGGAGCCGCGGGTCCTCGTGGGCGCCGGGGCCGTCGCCCCGTCGGCCGCGACCGCAGCGCCGCTGGTCGACCTCCGGGGGCCGCTCCCCGCGGACGCCCCCGCCACCGTGCCCGGGTCCGCCATCGCCCGCCGCGCGGGGTCGACCTCGCTGCTGCGCCGCTGGCCGGTCGGCGAGGTCCTCGCCGAGGTCGCGGCCGTGCGCGCCGAGATCTCCGCCCGGCGTCCCCGCCGGACCTGGCCCGCCCCGGTGCGCCCGGCGGCCCTGGGGTCCGTGCTCGTCCTGTTCTGGACCATGACCGGCGCGGGGACCGCGGTCGCCGTCACCGGCCTCACCTCCCCTGCCGTGGCGGGACCGGAGCTCGCCTGGCAGCGGGTCGTCGGCCTGCTGGGCTTCGTCGCCTGCGCCGGCGTGCTGCTGCGGCGCCGGGCGCTGCGGACCACCGGCCCCGCCGAGAGCACCGGGGTCTTCGCCCCGGCCGGCTCCGGGCTGGGCCGCAACCTCGAGGCCGCGGCGGCGCAGGCGGCGTTCGTCGTGCTCTGGGTGGCCGGCGCCTACGCGCTGCTGGCCGTCCTCGGAGCCGTGGCGGGCCCCGCCGCGGACAGCCTCCGGCTCACCGGCCTCGCCGCCGTCGTCGTCGGCACCCTGGTGGGCGCGCTACCCGGCTGCGGCTTCCAGATCGCCTGGGTGGGCCTGTACCTGGACGGCGCGGTCGACTTCCCCGGCCTGCTGGCCAACGCGGTCGCCCAGGACGGCGACGCCCTGCTCCCGCTGGTGGTGCTGGCCCGCCGGGCGGCGATCGGCGTGACCGCCCTGACGAGCGTCCCCGCGCTCGTGCTCGGCGGGGTCGCCGTGGTCCTCGTGGGCTGACCCAGCACCCGACCGGTCGCCCCGGTGGGGCACCAGGGCCCGGAGCGGCTGGACGGCGCCGTGGCGCAGCGGCAGGACGATGCGGACCGACCAGCCGTCCGCGCCCTGCGCGAGGCCGGTCGACCCGCCCATCTGCCCCACGAGGCAGCGGACCAGCCAGAGGCCCAGGCCGCGGGCGCCGGGCTCCGGGGAGCCGGAGCGGGACTGCAGCGCGGCCGCGAGCCGCGCCGGCACCGGGCCTCGGTGGTGGACGTCGACGAGGAGCCGCCGCCGCCGGACGACGCCGTCCACGCTCGGCACCGACCCGCCGTGCTCGGTCTCGTTGCGGACGAGGTTGTCCAGCACGGTCCCCAGGCGGACGCCGTCCACCTGGCAGCGCGCGGCCAGCCGCGACGGGCGGACCCGGACACCGGGGTGCCGACGGCACAGGTCGCTGCCGACCGACGCGAACGCCCGGGCCGGGTGCACCGGGCCCGATGCGGCGGCCATCCCGCCGAGCAGGTGCAGGACCGCGGCCACGTCGTCGGCGAGCGCGAGCGCGAGGTCCAGGTCGGCCGCGCGACCGGTGCCGGGGTGGTCGGGACGGTGGTCGTCCGCCGGCAGCACGGCCCGCCGCAGCACCCCGCGCTGGGTCGTGACGAGCGGGACGAGCTCGTGGGTGAGGGCGCGCAGCAGGACGTCGGGCTGCAGGGGGTGGAACGGCTCCGCCATGGCGCCCGTCTGCCCCGGCACCCGCCCGCCATGCCGGTCCGGCCTGGCCCCTGCGGGCCACGATCCCCGCCGCGCCCGTCGCGGGCCGGGGCTTGCGGGCGGCGCGGGTGGGTAGGAGGTCCCAGGCCGACGGAAGGGGTCCCGGGTGGCGCAGGTGCGCACGCTGGTCGTCGACGACCACCCGCTGTTCGCGCGCGGCCTCGAGCTGCTCCTGCCCGGGGCCAGCGAGGGCCGCGTCGAGGTGGTGGGCTGGACGTCCGAGGCCCGGCTGGCCGGCTCCGACGCCCGCTCCAAGCTCCCCGACCTGGCGCTGGTCGACCTGATGATGCCGGAGCCCGGGGGGCTGCGGGCGATCGCCGCGATCCGGCGGGCGCTGCCCGCGTGCCGGGTGGTGGCGATGAGCGGCTCGGACGACCAGGACCTCGCGGTGGCCGCGCTCGAGGCCGGTGCCGAGGCGTTCCTGCCCAAGTCGACCGAGCCCGAGGCGGTCGTCACGCCGCTGCTGGCGGTGCTCGACGGCTGGTCGGTGGTGCCGGCCGCGCTGCTGCACCGGCTCACCGCGGCGCGCGGGGACCCCGAGCTGGTCCGGGCGCTCGGCGGGGCCGAGCGCCACCTGTGGCGGCGCCTGGCGGAGGGCCGGTCGACCACGCAGATCGCGACCGAGCTCCATGTCTCGGAGCGCTCGGTCAAGCGGATGACCGCCGCGCTGCTGCGCTCGCTGAGGGTGAGCACCCGGATGGAGGCCGCCACGCTGGCCGGGCAGGTCGGGCTGCTCGCCGACTCGGGCTGAGCCCTGGACGGCCCGCGCCGCCGCTGCCACGGTGTCGCCGGTGAGCAGCGGCCCCCAGAGCACCAGCCCGACCAGCAGCGGTGCACGCACCGACGACCCCGCCCCGCGCGCGACGGTGTTCTCGGGCGGGACCGTGTGGTGCGGCACCGGCCTGCCGGACAGCGACGCCCTCGCGGTGGTCGACGGCCGCGTCGTCGCCCTCGGCGCGGAGGCGCACGGCTGGCCGGGGCCGCGCGACGACGTCGACCTGGCCGGCGGGCTGCTCTCGCCGGCGTTCGGCGACGGCCACGTGCACCCGCACTCCGGCGGCATCACCCGCCAGGGCCCGGCGATCACCGGGCTGCGCAGCGTCGCCGACGTGGTCGCCGAGGTGGGCCGCTGGGCGGACGCGCACCCGGACGCCGCCTGGGTCGTGGGCAACCGGTACGACCCGACGCTGGCACCGGCCGGGGAGTTCGACGCCCGCTGGCTCGACGAGGCCGTGCCCGACCGCCCGGTCGTGCTGCACGCCTCGGACCACCACACCGTGTGGTGCAACAGCGAGGCGCTGCGGCGCGGCGGGGTCGACGCCTCGACGGTCGACCCCGAGGTCGGCTGGGTCGTCCGCCGCGACGACGGCACCCCGCTGGGGACGCTGCGGGAGTGGGACGCCTGCGACCTCGTGCTGCGGCACGTGCCGGAGACGTCGGAGGCCGACCGGGTGCGGGCGCTGCGCGAGGCCACCGCGGCGCTCGCGGCCGCGGGCATCACGTGGGCGCAGGACGCGTGGGTCGACCCCGACCTGGTCCCGGTCTACCTGCGCGCCGTGTCCGAGGGCGCGCTGTCGGTCCGGGTGGACCTGGCCCAGCGCGCCGACCCCGCGTCGTGGCGGGAGCAGGTCGCGTCGTTCGCGCGGGTGCGCGCGGACGTGGAGGCGCTGGGCGACGACCTGCTCAGCGCCCGGACGGTCAAGGTGTTCGTCGACGGCGTCGTCGAGGGCGGGACCGCGACCCTGCTCGAGCCGTACGAGGACGTCGACCCCGGGTCGCCGCAGGCCCACGGCATGCCGGTCTGGCGCCCCGAGGAGCTGGCCGCCGCGGTGGCCGCCTTCGACGCCGCGGGGTTCCGGCTCCACCTGCACGTCATCGGCGACGCGGCCGTCCGGCAGGGCCTCGACGTCCTCGCCGCGCTGCCGCCCGCGGACCGGCGCGCCGTGCTCGCCCACGTCCAGCTCGTCGACCCGGCGGACCTGCCCCGGTTTGCCGCCACCGGGACCATCGCCAACATCGAGCCGCTGTGGGCCGCCTGGGACGACATGCAGACCGAGCTCACCGCCCCGCGGCTGGGACCGGAGCGCACCGGCCGGCAGTACCCGGTGGCCTCGCTGCTCGCGGCGGGCGCGCGGCTGTCGTTCGGCTCGGACTGGCCGGTCAGCAGCCACGTGCCGCTCGAGGGCGTGCAGGTGGTCGTCACCCGCGTGCCGCTGGAGGACCCGGCTGCAGAGACCTGGGTGCCCGGGGAGCGGGTCGGCGTCGAGGAGGCGCTGGTCGCCTACACCGCGGGGGTGGCCTACCAGGCCGGCGCCGAGCACGAGCGGGGGACGCTCGTGCCCGGCGCGGTCGCCGACCTGGTGCACCTGTCGGCCGACCCGCGGGCCGTGGACCCGCTGGAGATCGCGGCGACCGCCGTGCTCGGCACCTGGCTCGCGGGACGCCGCACGTCCTGAGCCGGTCAGGGCCTGAAGAGGACCTTCACCATGCCGTCCTCCTTCTTCTGGAAGGACGCGTAGGCGGCGGGCGCCTCCGACAGGGGGACGTGGTGGGTGGCGAAGCTGTCGACGCCCAGCGGGTCGGCGTCGGTGAGCAGCGGGAGGATGTCGTCGACCCAGCGGTGGACGTTGGCCTGGCCCATCCGCACGGTGATCTGCTTGTCGAACATGGTGAACATCGGCATCGGGTCCTGCGAGCCGGCGTAGACGCCGGACAGCGACACGGTGCCGCCGCGACGGACGAGCTCGATCGCCAGGTGCAGCGCGTGGAGCCGGTCGACGCCGGCCTTGCGCATGAGCGGGGCGGCGACGGCGTCCGGCAGCAGCGTGACGGCCTTCTGGATGTTCTCCGCGCCGGGCGAGCCGTGGGCCTCCATGCCGACGGCGTCGATGACGGCGTGGGGCCCGCGGCCCTCGGTCAGGCCCTGGACCTGCGCGACGAGGTCGCCGTCGAGGGCGAGCGCGGTGACGCCGTGGTCGCGGGCCCGGACCAGGCGGTCGGGCTGCAGGTCGACGCCGATGACCTGCTCGACGCCGAGGTGCTGGGCGATCCGGGTGCACATGTCGCCGATCGGGCCGAGGCCCAGGACGACGAGGCTCTGCCCGGGCTGCACGCCGGAGTACTGCACGGCCTGCCACGCGGTCGGCAGGACGTCGGACAGGTAGACGAAGCGGTCGTCGGCGGGGCCGTCCGGCACCCGGATCGGCAGGGTGTCGGCGAACGGCACGCGCAGCGCCTCGGCCTGCCCGCCCGGGACCTGCCCGTAGAGCTTGGTGTAGCCGAAGAGCGCCGCCCCGGTGCCGTGCTCGCGCTGCTGCGTGGTCTCGCACTGGCTGTGCAGGCCCGAGGTGCAGGTGAAGCAGGTGCCGCAGGAGACGTTGAACGGGACGACGACGCGCTGCCCGACCGTGAGGTCGCGGACCTCGGACCCCACCTCCTCCACGATGCCCATGGGCTCGTGGCCGAGGATGTCGCCCTCGCCGATGAACGCGCCGAGCACCGAGTACAGGTGCAGGTCAGACCCGCAGAGCCCCGTGCTCGTGATGCGGACGACGCAGTCGGTCGGGTCCTGCAGGCGCGCGTCGGGGACGTCGTCGACGCGGACGTCCTCGGTGCCGTGCCAGGTGAGTGCCTTCATGCGGAGCTCCAGTCGGTAGTGGGTGACGAGGCGTGCTGTGGGCGGGGCCGGGTGCAGCCGGGTGCGCTGGGGTCGGCCTAGGTCCCTGGGCGGGCGCGGACCATGACGGGCGCGCCGTGCACGGGGGCGGTGACGGTGGCGCGGACGACCATCCGCTCGGTCCTGGGCAGCAGCGGCACCAGGCGGACCTCCTCGGCGGCCGCGGCGACCGCCCGGTCCAGGAGCAGCCGCGCGAGCGGCTCCCCGATGCAGCGGTGGGCCCCGGCCCCGAACGGCCGGTAGCCGTCGGGCTGCTCGGGCAGGGACCCCCACCGCTCGGGGCGGAACGTGCCGGGGTCGGTGAAGGTCCGGGGGTCGGCGTGGGTGAGGACCATGGGCAGCATGACGGTGGTCCCCGCCTCCAGCCGCGTGCCGGACACCTCGACCGGCTCCCGGAGGTCGCGCAGCAGGGAGTGCACGGGCGGCCGCACCCGCAGCGCCTCGGCGACGAAGCGGTCGCGGCCCTCGCGGGCGCCCGGGTCGTCCCCGGCGAGCGAGGCGGCACGGCCCTCCTCGCGGGCGAGCCGGTCCAGCACCCAGGTCAGCCCCATGGCCGGCGGCTCCTGCCCGGCGACGACGAGCGGGACCAGCTGGTCCAGCAGCGCCCGGTCGCCCTGCGGGCCCTCGTCGAGCACGCAGGAGATGACGTCCTGGCCGTCGAGCAGGGCCGAGGCGTCGGTCGGGGCGCGGTGCAGGCCCCAGCGGCGCTCGGCGACCTCCGCGAGCAGCAGCCGCTCGACGGGCGCGGTCCGGCGGTCGTAGAGGACCTGCGCGACAGCACCGAGAGCACCGTCGTCGGGCGACGGCGGCGGCAGCGGCGGGTTGCCGGGCGTGGCCAGCATCGCGCGCACGGCGCGGGCCAGGGCGGGGCCGCGGACCTCGTCGGTGATGCCGAGCATGACGAGGGCGAACACGTGGTCGGCGAGCACCCGGCAGCGCTCGACGAGGCGGGTCGGCCGGTCGCGGGGCCAGGCGCGCAGGTGCTGCCGCACGACCCGGTCGACCTCCTCCGACAGCCGCGCCACCCGGGCGGGGTCGAAGGCCGGGGCCACGCGGCCGCGCAGGAGGGCGTGCTCGGGCGGGTCGGAGCCCAGAACCGACGCGGGCGACACCATGCCGAGCACGTGCCGGCGTCCCTGGCCCGCCCTGGCGACCGACGCCGAGACGGACGTGAGCCGCTCGACGTCCTCCGGCGCGGCGACGACGACCGCCGGGCCCGAGACGGGCAGGTCCACCCCGACGACGTCACCGTGGCGGGCGGTCGCGCCGAGCAGGAACCGGTACGGGTCCCGGTGGAACGCCAGCCCCTGCACCACCGTGGGCGTGCGGAGCCGGGGGACCTCGGCGGTCCTCAGGTCGGGGACCGCGGCGGCGGGGACGGTCGCCGGGGGGAGCAGGCTCATGGGGCAGGGGGTACCCGTCGCCCCCGCCGCGAAACGGGGGGCTCAGGGCCTGCCCGAGCCCGGCTCCTCCTCCAGCTGCTCCCGCAGCCGCATGAGCGCGCGGCTCAGCAGGCGCGACACCTGCATCTGCGTGACGCCGATCTCCGCGCCGATCTCCGACTGGGTCTTGTCCGCGAAGAAGCGGAGGGCGAGGATCCGCCGCTCGCGCTCCGGCAGCTTGGCGAGCGTCTGCTGCAGCGCGAGCCGGTCCGGGGTGAGGGCGAGCGTGGTGTCCGGGTCCGCGACCGTGTCCGCCCACGAGCCGCTCTCGCCGTCCGGCGGCGCGTCGAGGGAGCTCGTGGCGTAGCCGTTGCTCGACACCATGGCCTCGACGACGTCCTCCTCCGAGACCTCCAGCGCCTTGGCGAGCTCCTTGACCGTCGGGGAACGGCCGCTGTCCTGCGACAGCGACTGGCTCATGGTGGCGACCCGGGTGCGCAGCTCCTGCAGCCGCCGGGGAGGGCGCACGGCCCAGCCGGTGTCGCGGAAGTGGCGCTTGATCTCCCCGGTGATGGTCGGGGCGGCGTAGGCCATGAAGTCCTTGCCCCGCTCGGCGTCGAACCCGTGCGCGGCCTTGACCAGGCCGAGCGCCGCGACCTGCATGAGGTCCTCGAGCGGGACGCCGCGCTCGCGGTAGCGCATGGCCAGCGACCGGGCCACGGGCAGGTTGAGCAGGACGATCTCGTCGACGAGGCGCTGGCGCTCGGTGTCGTCGACCTCGCCGGAGTGGATCCTGGTGAGCAGGACCGAGGTCTGCTCGGCCAGCTGGTCCCGTCGCCGGACCGGGGCGGGGGCGGCGGACGGGTCCTCCGCGACGGCAGCGTCGGGGGCCGGCCCGTCGCCGGGACCGTCGACCGCGCCGACGGGGTCGGCGCCGTCGAGCCCGCCTGCACCGTCCAGCGCGGCAGCCCGGTCGAGCACGCCGGTCCCGTCCAGCCCTGCCGAGGCCTGACCGTCGAGCCCGTCGAGCAGCACCTCGCGTGCTCCTGCGTCCGCAGTGCCGTCCACGTGGCTCCCGTCGTCGCTGGTCCTGAGGTCGACCACGTGCACCTGCACGGGCGGCACGCTCCGGGTGCCGGGGTCTGTCGTGCGCTGGCGGCTCACGCGCTGACCGCTGACCGCACCCGGGACCGGAGGTGCGTGACCTGTGCCTGGCCGGCACGGTCCGCCCCGTCGGTGAGGTCGACGACGGCGGGCGCGCCGCCCAGAACCGTACGGTGCACGGTCAGGAGCTGCTGGGCGAGGAGCTCCGGGTCGTAGACCGCCTCTGCCCGCTCCCTGCCGGCGAGCCCGTAGGCCTCGAGCCGGAAGGGGTCCAGGAGCAGGTCGCCGACCGCGTCACGGGTGTGGATCCGGTCGCGGGGCTCGACGAGCAGCCCCGTCACCCCCTCCACGACGAGCTCGTCGACCCCGCCCACGGACGAGGCCACGACGGCGCGCGCGTCGAACATGGCGGACAGCACGCCGAGGCCCCGGCCGGGGCGGGCGGACACGTCGACGACGAGGTCCGCGTCGCGGCAGAGGGTCGCCGCCGGGGCACCTGCGACCTTGCAGCGGCTGCCGAGCCGCCGCACGACGGGCAGCTCCCGCAGCCGCTCCTTGACCTGGGCCGCGCACCGCTCGTCCAGGCCGGTGCCCCGGGCCACGAGCAGGCGGGAGCCCGGGTGGTGGAGCACGGCCTCGGCGACCGGCCGGAGCGCGCCGACGTCCGCAGGGTCCCCGACGGACAGGACGAGCGCGGGGTCGTCGCTGTGCCGCCGGGTGACCTCGGTGCCCGTGGGGACCGTGGCCAGCGCGGGGGCGACCACGGTCGTCAGGGGCAGCGGCACGCCGCGGCGGGCAGCCACCGACCGCGCCCACGCCGACTCCACGACGACGTGGTCGGCGGCCGCGAGGCTGGCCCAGCCGAGCCGGGCCATGACGCTGCCGTCCGCCCGGTCGTCGCCCGGCACGGAGGGGAGCTGGTCGGCGTGCCCGACGACCGGGACGCCGGTGATGCTGCGCGCGGTGACGGCCACGGCCGTCGCACGCCAGCCGACCGCGTGGACGGTGCCCCGGGTGGCGACCCGGGCCAGCTCCTTGGACAGCTGCCCGGCGGACGAGATGCCGTCGGCGCGGGCGTCGGAGGGTCGCACGGGACCGTCGAGGACGACGTCCGGGACGGGGAAGGCCAGGCCCGAGGGGTCAGGGGAGAGGATGGACGGGTCGAAGGCGCAGACCAGCTGCACGTCGACCCCGGCGCTCCGGAGCCTGTCACGGAGCGCGCCCGCGTCGATGAGGGTGTGGGCCGCGACGCTGCGCGCGCGCAGGTCCGCCGGCCCGATGAGAAGGGTCAGTGTCATGGTCCAGCCCTTGCATCCGCTGGAGGAGAGCGCCGTCTGCTTGAGCGCCCGTAGGCAGGCCCAGGGGGCCTCACCACCGGACATGTCTACCCCGGGGACCGGAGCATGTCGACCCGTCCGGACGTCCCCCCGACAGACACGCGCGAAGTGGTTAGGACCGGACGCCCCTGGGAACCCGCGACGGATGACAGCCTCCACCCACGACGGCCCCGACCACCAGGACGCCAGCCTCCCGGCCGGAGGCGGCCGCAGCGCAGACGTCGGTCCGACGCCCGGCTACCCGCCGGAGGCCGACCCGGACAAGGCCGGCGACCTGCCCGCCGCCGAGGTGGCGGGCGAGCAGACCGACCCCGGCGCCCGGCTGACCGGCGGCGACCAGGTGGTCACGGGCGGGGCACCGGCGGGCAGCCTCGACGACCCGTCGCAGCTGACCGCGGACGACCTCGCGCGCCCCGAGGGTGGGGTCGAGCCCCCGGACTGAGGCGTCCTGGGCGGCCGGTACCACCGGCCGCGCACGTCGCCCCCCCCCTGCCGACCCTCGTCACCGAGGGGGGGCCTCGGCATGCCCTCGCGGTGTGGTTAGGTTGCCCTCACTCGTTAAGGGCAGCTCCCCGCCCCGCAATCGGCCTGTCCGGGCCCGACCCCTGAGGACGTCATGAGAAGCACGCGCACCGCGAGCACCCGCACCGCCCTGCTCGCCGTCACCGCCCTGGCCGTCGGCCTCGCCGCCTGCGGGTCCGAGGGGGCCGACACCCCCGACGCACCGGACACCGCCGCGGCCGGCACGGCCACCGGCGCGAGCAGCCCCGACAGCAGCGCAGGTGCCGACGCCGCGGGGTTCCCCGTCGAGATCGAGCACGTCCACGGCACGACGACGATCGAGGCGGAGCCCGAGCGGGTCGTCTCCGTCGGCTTCACCGACCAGGACACCCTGCTCGCCCTCGGCGTCACCCCGGTCGGCATCCGCGACTGGTACGGCGACCAGCCCCTGGGTGTGTGGCCCTGGGCGACCGACGAGCTGGGCGACGCCGAGCCCACCCTGCTCAGCAGCGCCGAGCTGGACTTCGAGGCCGTCGCCGCCCTGGAGCCCGACCTCATCGTCGGGCTGTCCAGCGGCATGACCGCCTCGGACTACGAGCTGCTGTCGCAGATCGCCCCGACCGTCGCCCAGTCCGCCGACTTCCCCGACTACGGCATGCCGTGGCAGGAGAAGACCCTGGTCACCGGCCAGGCGCTCGGCCGCACGGCGGAGGCCGAGCAGGTCGTCGCCGACACCGAGGAGCTCATCGCTGCCGCCCGCGAGGAGCACCCCGAGTTCGAGGGCAGGACCGCCGCGGCGGCCTTCCTCTTCGACGGGCAGCCGGGCGGCTACGCCTCGGCCGACACCCGCGCGCGCCTGCTGGGCGACCTCGGCTTCGAGACCCCCGCGGAGTTCGACGAGCTCGCCGGCGACGCGTTCTTCTTCAACGTCTCGCCCGAGCAGATCACCACGCTCGACACCGACGTGCTCGTCTGGATCGTCGGCTCCGAGGCCGAGGCCGGCAACATCGCCGCGCTGCCGACCCGCACCACGCTGCGGGCCGCCCAGGAGGGCCGCGAGGTCCTCACCGACGCCGAGCTGAGCGGGGCGCTGTCGTTCTCCAGCCCGCTGAGCATCCCCGAGGCGCTCGAGCAGCTGGTGCCCGAGCTCGCCCTCGCGGTCGACGGCGACCCGGCCACCGCCGTCCCCTCGGCGGAGCTGCTCGGCCGCTGACCCGCCCCCGGGCTCAGCCCGGGACGACCTCCACGGTGACGCGCCGGTCGGTCCCCGAGACCGACCGGCCCGCCTGGGTCGAGCCGGCCGCGACGACGTCCGCGCGGCCGGCCGGCAGGCCCTCGTCGGCGAGCACGTCGAGCACGGTCTCCGCCCGCCGGAGCGACAGCTGCTCCTCCAGCACCGGGTCGTTGCTCGGCGAGGCGTGGCCGACGACGCGCACGCGCGCCGAGGGGTCGTCCAGCAGGGCCTCCACCAACGGGCGCAGCAGGGCCTCCGCGTCGCCCGCGGGCTCGTCGGAGCCGACCTCGAAGGTCACCTCGACCGGCCGGGGCAGGCCGGTGGTGTCCTCGGTGGCCGCGTCGGTGGCCTCGTCCGTGGCGTCGTCCGTGGCACCGGGCGAGGCGGGACCCGTCTGCTCCCCGCTCGGCCCGGCCTCGCCCGTCTCCTCCTGGGTCGGTTCGGCCTGGTCCGTCTGCTCCAGGCCCGTCTGGTCGGGGGCCGGCTGTCCCTGGTCCGGCTGCGCCTGGCCGGTCTGCTGCGTCTCTGCCTGTTCCTGGCCGGCCGCGACGGTGCCGGCGGTCCCGCCCCCGCCGGCGACCGACACCTGCGCGGACACGAGCGTGACGACGACGAGCGCCCCCACGAGGACCGCGGGGACAGGCGACCGGTCCCGGGGCTCGTGGTACCGCGCGCCCCCGCCGTCCGCGGGCACCGTCAGACCTCCCCGCCGCGCAGCTCCTGGCGCAGCCGGGCGATCTCGGCGTCCCGCGCGCGCAGGTCCTCCTCGAGGTGGCCCTCGAGCAGCGACAGCGCCTCGGCCTTGGTCAGCCTCGCCGACACCCAGCGGCGCCCCCACCACAGGTAGCCGACGACCACCCCGCCGACGAACGCCAGCAGCGTGAGCAGAGCGGGCAGCAGCGCGGCCGCACCGGTGGACATGGGACCCCCTTCGAGGACTGGCTCAGACGGATGATGGTCCCCCACGGGCGGGCCCGTCGTCCGACGGCCGCGGGCAGGGACGCGACCGGCCCCGCCGCCGCTCCTCCAGCGGCCCTCTCCTCACCGCCCGTGACGGGGGCAGCACACCGGGTGGGTCGTCGTCACCGGGGGGCGGGGTGCGGGGTCTGCGGGACCGTGCCACGTCCCGGGCGGCGACGTACAGTCACGGTCAGGACCCCCGCCGAGCCCGGAGCGACCATGACCAGCACGCGCACGACGACCAGCCCCTCCACCCCCTCCCCGCGACGGGCCCCGGCCCGCCCGGCCGCCCTGGCGCTGGCGCTGGCGGTGCTCGCCTCCCTGCTCGTCGGGGCCCCCGCGGCCTCCGCGTCGGGCGGGGCGGAGCCGGCATGGCTGCGGCCCGCGCACCTGGTCCCCGACCTGGGCGCCATGGACATCCGGCTGTCGCCGTTCACCGACGAGGGCGGCACGACGCCGGCCGAGGACAAGCCCCTGCTGGAGACCACCGCGGCCTACGGCGCGGTCGGCCAGTACGGGCCCGTCCCCGCCGGCTCCTACGCCGTGAGCGTGCGCCCGGCCGGCACGCCGGTCAGCGAGCCCGCCCTGCTCAGCCTCACCATCGACCTGGAGCCGGGCGCGGCGTACACGGTCGCCGGGCTCGGGACCAAGGACGCGCCCCGCCTCGAGCGGCTCGTCGACGACCTCACGCCGCCCGCCCAGGGCACCGCCAAGGTCCGCCTGCTCCCCGCCTCCCTCGCGGCCCCCACCGTCGACGTCCAGGCCGAGGGCGGCCCCGTCCTCGCGCAGGGCGCGGCGCTCGGCCAGCCGACCTCGTACGCCGCCGCCCCCGCGGGCAGCTGGACCATCAGCGCCCGCGGCGCCTCGGCCAGCGGCAGCACCGCCCTGACCCTGGACCCGGGCACCGTCTACACGCTGCTCGTCCTCGACTCCAGCGGCGGCAGCCTCGCCGTGCAGCCCGTCGTCGACGCCGTCGGCATGGGCACCGCCCCCGTCGGCGGTGCCGCCACCGGCTTCGGCGGCCTCGCCGACGACGCCGCCCCCTCGACCGCCCCCGCCGTGGTCCTCGCCGCCACCGCGGCGCTCGGCCTGCTGCTGCTCACGCTGGCCGCCCTGCGCGGGCGCGGCGTCGCC
>NZ_JBBEOI010000021.1 GCF_037860755.1 Aquipuribacter hungaricus
GTCGGGCCCGGCATGGAGCACCTCGCGGCTCGCGCTGGGCACGAGCAGCGGCCCCAGCCCGCCGAGGTGGCGGGCCACGTCGGCCGCGGTGGCGCCCTGCGCACCGAGCCCGGGCAGGAGCAGGTGGCCGCCGACCGCGGCCAGGTCGACCCCCGTGGCCTCCAGGTGCTCCCCCACCGTGGCACCCACGACGAGCCCGACGGGGCCCGGCGAGCCGTCCGGGGACAGCCGGGCGTTGTCGGCGGCCGCCTGCGCGGCGACGGCGGCCGCGACGCTCGGTGCGGACGAGCCGGTCGGGCGGGCGTGCTGGACCGACGCGCCCTCCGGGTTGGACGTCAGGCACAGGACGAACACGCCCCCGCCGTGGGCGGCGGCGGCCTCGACGACCGGGGCGAGGCTGCCGTAGCCCAGGTAGGGCGACAGCGTCACGGCGTCCGCCGCGAGCGGGGAGGCGGGGTCGAGCCAGGCGTCGGCGTACCCGGTGGCGGTGGAGCCGATGTCGCCGCGCTTGGCGTCGGCGAGGACGAGCTGGCCGGCGGAGCGGCAGTCCGCGAGCACCTGCTCGAGCACCGCGAGGCCCGCCGAGCCGTGGCGCTCGTAGAAGGCCACCTGCGGCTTGAGCAGCGCAGTCCGGCCGGCCAGCGCCTCGAGCACCGTGCCGGAGAACCGGCGCAGCCCCTCGACGTCGTCGGCCAGGCCCCAGCGGGCGAGCGTGCCGGGGGCGGGGTCGAGCCCGACGCACAGCGGCCCGTGGGCCCGCAGCGCCGCCGCGAGCCGGGAGCCGAACGGGACGGCGGGGCTCACGGGTGGCCCCCGTCCCGGACGGCGTCGTGGGCTCTCCCGACGAGCCCGGCCAGCGAGCCCAGCCCATGGTGGCGGACGACCGCGGCCAGCTCGTCCCGCACCCGGGCGGGGGCACCGGGGTCGCCGAAGGTGACCGTGCCGACCTGCACCGCCGACGCACCCGCCAGGACGAGCTCGGCGGCGTCGCGGCCGGTGCGCACGCCGCCGACCCCGACGACGGGCACGGTCGGCAGCAGCCCGGCGCGCATGGCCGCCGTCACCTGCCAGACGCAGCGGACGGCCACGGGGCGGATCGCGGGGCCGGACAGCCCGCCGGTCACCCGGGACAGGACCGGGGCGCCGCGGTCGACGTCGATGGCGACGCCGAGCAGCGTGTTGACCATGACGAGGCCGTCGGCGCCGGCCGCGAGGACGGACCGGGCGATGGCGACGATGTCGGTGACGTCCGGCGACAGCTTGGCCAGCACCGGCACGCGGGGGTCGGTGGCGGCGCGGACCGCGGCGACGACCTCGGCCGCGCTGCCCGGGTCGCACGCGAACACCAGGCCGCGGTTGGCGACGTTGGGGCAGGAGATGTTGACCTCGACCGCGGCGAGCACGCCGCCGTCCGTGCCGGGGCGGCCGAGCGGGCCGTCGTCCGACGTCGCCGCGCGCAGGGTCCGGGCGATGTCGACGAACTCCTCGACGTCCTCCCCGGCGACGCTGACCACGGCGCGCGCGCCGCGCTCCGCGACCCACGGCAGGTCGTGGGCGAGGAAGTGCGCGATGCCGGGCCCCTGCAGGCCGATGGAGTTGAGCATCCCCGACGGCGTCTCGGCCATCCGTGGCGTCGGCCGCCCGGACCGGGCCCCGCGCATGATCGTCTTGGTGACGACCCCGCCCAGGGTGGTGAGGTCGAGGTACGGGTCGAGCTCGCGGCCGGCCGCCGCGCAGCCGCTTGCCGTCAGCACCCCGGCGGCGAGGTCGACCGTGCCGGCGGGGGCGGTCAGCCGCACCGACATGTCGACGGCGGCGGCAGGGTCTGGGGCGGTGGCACCGCCGACGGAGGCGGCCGCGGGGGCGCTCACGCGGCACCGCCCTCGGGGGCACCGACGGCGTCGGCGGGCACCGAGGCACCGTGGGCGCCGACGCAGTCCCACCGCACGGCGGCGGCGTCGATGACCGGGCCGTCGGTGCAGGCCCGCACCATCCGGGTGGCCCCGTCGGCCCCGCGGACGGGCAGCACGCACGTCATGCAGATGCCGATGCCGCAGGCCATGGCCTCCTCGACGGCGACCTGGACGTCGACCGGGGCGCCGGTCCGCTCCTGCGCGGCGGCGGCGGTGCGGGCGACCGCGGCGAGCATGGCCATCGGCCCGCACGCCGCGACGGTCGTCGGCACGGGCTCCTCGAGCAGCCGGGCGAGCGCGTCGGTCACCCGGCCCGGCTCCCCCGCGCTGCCGTCGTCGGTGGTGACGAGCACCTGCCCGCCGGCCGCCCCGACGACCGCGCGGACGCCGTCGACGTCGCAGAGCCGGTCGGCGTCCCCGGCGCCGACGACGGCGTCGACCCGGACGCCGGCGGCCACGGCGGCCTGCGCGGTCCACGCGAACGGCGCCGAGCCGTAGCCGCCACCGACCAGGACGACGCGCCCGCCCGCGGGGGGCAGCACGAACCGGGTGCCGAGCGGGCCGACCACGTCGAGCTCGTCGCCGGCGCGGCGGCCCGCGATCCAGGCCGTGCCGGCGCCGTGGGCGGCGACGACCACCTCGAGCGTCCCGGCGGCCGGGTCCGCGCGGTGCACGCTGAACGCGCGGCGCAGGAGCATCGAGCTCTGCCGGTCCCCCACGGCCACGGCGACGAACTGCCCGGGCAGGGCCTGGGCGAGGACCGGGTCGGCGATCACGAGGTGGGCGTAGCCGCCGAGGCGGTCGGCGACGACGACGGGTGCGGTCACCTGGGCCGGCCGGGCGGCGGGGAGCACGCCCGCGGGCGCGCTCACCGGTGCGTCTCCCGCTCGGCCGAGATGTCGAGCGCGTGCTGCTGCAGGCTGGCCACCGCGAAGCCGCCGTCGGCGATCGCCTCGATCCCCTGCACGGCGGCGGCGAGCTGCTGGACCGTCGTGATGATGGGCGCGTCGACCGTGGTCGTGGCGGCGCGGATGTCGTAGCCGTCGGCGCGGGCCGCGCGCCCGGACGGGGTGTTGACGACCATCGCCACCCCGCCGTCGAGGATCAGCTGGGTGATGGTCGGCTCCCCGTCGGGGCCGGGCCCCTGGCTGTGCTTGCGGACCACGGTGGAGGCGATGCCGTTGCGGCGCAGGGTCTCCGCCGTGCCCGCGGTGGCGAGGATCTCGAAGCCGAGCGCGGCGAGCCGGCTCAGCGGGAAGAGCATCGCCCGCTTGTCGCGGTCGGCGACGGAGACGAACACCCGCCCGCTCGTGGGCAGCCCGCCGTAGGCCGCGGCCTGGCTCTTGGCGAACGCCCGGGGGAAGTCGGCGTCGATGCCCATGACCTCGCCGGTCGAGCGCATCTCGGGCCCGAGCATGGAGTCCACGACCGCGCCGGTGGCCGTGCGGAACCGCTTGAACGGCAGCACGGCCTCCTTGACCGACACCGACACCGGCGGGTGGCTCGCGCCGTCGCCGACCGCGGGCAGCATGCCCTCGGCGCGCAGGTCGGCGATGGACGTGCCGGTCATGATCCGGGCGGCGGCCTTGGCGAGCGGGACGTCGGTGGCCTTGGAGACGAACGGCACCGTGCGGCTGGCGCGCGGGTTGGCCTCGAGCACCATGACGGTGTCGCCGACGAGCGCGTACTGGACGTTGAGCAGCCCGACCACCCCGACCCCGCGGGCGATCGCCTCGGTGGCGTGGCGGACCTGGGCGAGGACGGCCGCGCCGAGCGTCACCGGCGGCAGCACGCAGGCGCTGTCGCCGGAGTGCACGCCGGCCTCCTCGATGTGCTCCATGACCCCGCCGAGGAAGACCTCGGTGCCGTCGCAGAGCGCGTCGACGTCGATCTCCACGGCGGTCTCGAGGAACCGGTCGACGAGCAGCGGGTGCTGCGGGCCGACCCGGACGCCGGTCTGGCCGGCGCGGGCGACGTAGCCGTCGAGCGCCTCGGCGTCGTCGACGACCTCCATGCCGCGCCCGCCGAGGACGAACGAGGGCCGCACGAGCACGGGGTAGCCGATCCGGTCGGCGACCTCGCGGGCCTCCTCGAAGCTCGCGGCGGTGTCCCAGACCGGGGCGGGCAGGCCCGCGGCGCCGAGCACGTGGCCGAAGGCGCTGCGGTCCTCGGCGAGCCGGATGGCGTCCGGGCTGGTGCCGAGCACCGGCACGCCGGCGGCGGCGAGCTCGTCGGCCAGCCCGAGCGGGGTCTGCCCGCCGAGCTGCACCACGACGCCCAGCAGCTCGCCGGAGCGCTGCTCGGCGTGGACGACCTCGAGGACGTCCTCGATGGTCAGCGGCTCGAAGTACAGCCGGTCGGAGGTGTCGTAGTCCGTCGACACCGTCTCGGGGTTGCAGTTGACCATGATCGTCTCGAAGCCGGCGTCGCGGAGGGCGAAGGCGGCGTGCACGCAGGAGTAGTCGAACTCCACGCCCTGGCCGATCCGGTTGGGGCCGGAGCCGAGGATGACCACCTTGCGGCGGTCGGAGGCGACCACCTCGTCCTCCTCGTCGTAGGAGGAGTAGTGGTACGGCGTGAGGGCGGCGAACTCCGCGGCGCAGGTGTCGACGGTCTTGAAGACCGGCCGGATGCCGAGGGCGTGCCGCAGGCCGCGGACGACGGGCTCGGCCATCCCCCGCAGCTCGCCGAGCTGGGCGTCGGAGAAGCCGTGGCGCTTGGCCCGCCGCAGCGTGGCGGCGTCCAGGGTGGGGGCCGCGGCGACCTCGCGGGCGACGTCGCACAGCAGCGCCATCTGGTCGAGGAACCAGGGGTCGATCCCCGTCGCCTCGTGGACCTGCTCGACGCTCGCCCCGGCCCACAGCGCCTGCTGGACCGCGACGAGCCGGTCCTCGGTGGGCTGGACCGTGGCCGCGAGCAGCGCATCGAGGTCGGCGTCCGTGACGTCCGCCAGCACGGGGAACCGGAACGTCGACCCGCGCCGCTCCAGCGAGCGAGTCGCCTTCTGCAGCGCCTCGGTGAAGCTGCGGCCGATGGCCATGGCCTCGCCGACGGACTTCATGGTGGTCGTCAGGGTGCGGTCGGCGGCCGGGAACTTCTCGAACGCGAAGCGCGGGATCTTCACCACGACGTAGTCCAGCGACGGCTCGAAGCTCGCCGGCGTGGACCCGGTGATGTCGTTGGGGATCTCGTCGAGGGTGTAGCCGATCGCCAGACGGGCGGCGATCTTGGCGATGGGGAACCCGGTCGCCTTGGACGCGAGCGCGCTGGAGCGGGACACGCGGGGGTTCATCTCGATGACGACGACCCGGCCGTCCCGGGGGTCCACCGCGAACTGGATGTTGCAGCCGCCGGTGTCCACCCCGACCCCCCGGATGACCGCGAGGGAGATGTCGCGCAGCCGCTGGTACTCCCGGTCGGTGAGGGTGAGCGCGGGGGCGACGGTGATGGAGTCGCCGGTGTGCACGCCCATCGGGTCGAGGTTCTCGATCGAGCAGACGACGACGACGTTGTCCGCCCGGTCGCGCATGAGCTCGAGCTCGTACTCCTTCCAGCCCTTGATGCTCTCCTCGACGAGCACCTCGTGCGTCGGGCTGGCAGCGAGGCCGGCGACGATCATCCGCCGCAGGGTCTCTTCGTCCTCGGCGAAGCCGGAGCCGAGCCCGCCCATGGTGAACGAGGGCCGCAGGACCACCGGGTAGGAGTACTCGGCCGCGGCGGCGAGCGCGCCGTCGAGATCGCGGACCACGGCGCTGCGGGCGCTCTCGGCGCCGGCGGCGGCCACGACCTGCTTGAACTGCTCGCGGTCCTCGGCCTTGCCGATGGCCTCGATGTCGGCGCCGATGAGCTCGACCCCGTACCTCTCGAGCACGCCCGCCTCCGCGAGCTGGATCGCGGCGTTGAGCGCGGTCTGCCCGCCGAGGGTCGGCAGGATCGCGTCGGGGCGCTCGGCGGCGATGATCCGCTCGATGACCTCGGTGGTGATGGGCTCGATGTACGTGGCGTCCGCGAAGTCGGGGTCGGTCATGATCGTCGCGGGGTTGCTGTTGACGAGGACGACCCGCAGGCCCTCCTCGCGCAGCACGCGGCAGGCCTGGGTGCCGGAGTAGTCGAACTCCGCGGCCTGGCCGATGACGATCGGCCCGGAGCCGATGACGAGGACGCTGGAGATGTCGGTGCGGCGGGGCATCAGGCCGTGCCTCCCTGCTGGGTGGTGCCGGACGGGCCCCCGGCGGAGCGGGTCCCGTGCGGGTCGGTCCGGGGGTGCTGCATGAGGTCGACGAAGCGGTCGAACAGGTAGCCGGCGTCGTGCGGGCCGGCGGCGGCCTCGGGGTGGTACTGGACGCTGAACGCCCGCCGGTCGAGCAGGCTCAGCCCCTCGACCACGTCGTCGTTGAGGCAGACGTGGCTCACCTCGACGCGGCCGAGCCCGCCCACCGGCGCCTCGACGGGCCCGTCGAGCGGGGCGTCGACCGCGAAGCCGTGGTTGTGGGCGGTGATCTCGACCCGGCCGGTGCGCCGGTCGACGACGGGCTGGTTGATGCCGCGGTGGCCGTAGCCGAGCTTGTACGTGCCCAGGCCGAGGGCGCGGCCGAGCAGCTGGTTGCCGAAGCAGATGCCGAAGAACGGGATGTCGCGCTCGAGCACCTGCTGCAGCAGCCGGACCGGGCCCTCCGCGGCGGCGGGGTCGCCGGGGCCGTTGGAGAAGAAGACGCCGTCCGGGCTGACGGCGAGCACGTCGTCCAGCGTCGCCGAGGCCGGCAGCACGTGGGTGCTCACGCCGCGCTCGGCGAGCCGGCGCGGGGTCATCGACTTGATGCCGAGGTCGACGGCGGCGACCGTGAGCCGGCTCTCGCCGAGCGCGGGGACCAGGTAGGCGTCGTCGGTGGAGACCTCGCCGGCCAGGTCGGCGCCGCTCATGGACGGGGACTCCCGAACCAGGCGCAGCAGCTCCTCGACGGGCCGGTCGGCGGCGGGGCCGGAGAAGATGCCGGCGCGCATGACGCCCCGCTCGCGCAGGTGCCGGACGACTGCGCGGGTGTCGACCCCGCCGATGCCGACCGTGCCCTGGGCACGCAGCTCGTCGTCCAGGGTGCGGGTGGAGCGCCAGCTGCTGGGGCGGGGGGCGGGGTCGCGGACCACGTAGCCGGCCACCCACACCCGGCGGGACTCGGCGTCCTCGTCGTTGACGCCGGTGTTGCCGACGTGCGGGGCGGTCATGACGACGACCTGCCGGTGGTAGCTGGGGTCGGTGAGGGTCTCCTGGTAGCCGGTCATGCCGGTGGAGAAGACGGCCTCGCCGACGGTCTGGCCGACGGCGCCGAAGGCCTCGCCGCGGAACAGACGGCCGTCCTCCAGCAGCAGGACGGCGGGGGCCGCGGGGGTGCGGGCCGGGGGGGTGCTCATGCGGGGCCTCCGGGGACGAGGGGCTGCAGGGTGGCGGCGAGGACGGCCGAGGTGGCCCACTCGCGGGGACGGAAGCCGGTGTCGAGCTCGGCGGCGGCGGCCCCGTCGGGGGTGCGGGAGCGCCAGCGCACGACGAGCAGGCCCTCGCCGACGGTGTACTTGCCGGCGATGCCGCTCTCGACCCGCACGGCGAGCAGGTCCTCGGCGGGGACGAACAGGTCGCGGGCACCGGTGCGGGAGAACCACAGCCCGGCCCGGCCGGCGTGCAGGACGGCGTCGGAGCGCACCCCGAGGCCGTGGACGACGACCCGGTCCAGCCACTCCCCGGCGCGGACGGTGGAGACGTAGAGACCCTCGACCGGGTCGAGCAGCGGCTCGCCGAGACCGGCGGCGGGCGGCGCGGCCGGGGGCTCGGGCACGTCGCCCTGGCGCCGGCCGCGGCCGCGCCAGCCGAGCCACATCAGCCCGAAGGCCAGCGGCACGACGAGCAGCACGACGAGGCCGGCGACCCACTGGCTCACCACGCGGCGGGCTCCGGCGCGGGCTCCCGGTCGACCATGGCGCCGTCGAGGACGGTGGGCTGCCCGCGCAGGAACGTCGCGACCACCCGCCCGGGCAGGGTCCGCCCGCGGAACGGGCTGTTACGGCCCGAGGTCTGGTGGGCGGCGGGGTCGACGACGGTGGGGGCGGCCGGGTCGTAGAGGGTGACGTGACCCGGCGCGCCGGCCACGAGGCCGCGCCCGTGGGAGCCGAGGCCCAGGGCGGGGTCGTCGAGCCGGCCGATCCGGGCCGGCGCCGTGGACATCCGCTCGGCGACGGCCGACCAGCCCATGAGCCCGGTGTCGACGAGCGTCTCCTGGACCACGGCGAGCGCGGTCTCCAGGCCGGTCATGCCCATGGCCGCGGCGGCCCACTCGCAGTCCTTGGCCTCGGTGGGGTGCGGGGCGTGGTCGGTGGCCACGACGTCGACGGTCCCGTCGGCAACCGCCTCGCGCAGCGCCTGCACGTCGGCGGCCGTGCGCAGCGGCGGGTTGACCTTGTAGACGGGGTCGTAGCTGCGGACCAGCTCGTCGGTGAGCAGCAGGTGGTGGGGCGTCACCTCGGCGGTGACGGGCAGGCCGCGCTGCTTGGCGAGCCGGACGATCTCCACGCTGCCGGCGGTCGAGACGTGGCAGACGTGCACCCGGGAGCGGACGTGCGCGGCGAGCAGCACGTCGCGGGCGATGACGGCCTCCTCGGCCACGGCCGGCCACCCCGTGAGCCCGAGGACGCCGGACACGTCGCCCTCGTGCATCTGCGCGCCCTCGGTGAGGCGCGGGTCCTGCGCGTGCTGGGCGACGACGCCGTCGAAGGCGCGCACGTACTCCAGCGCCCGGCGCATGAGGACGGGGTCGGACACGCAGTGCCCGTCGTCGCTGAACACCCGGACCCGCGCGGTGGAGGCGGCCATGGCACCGAGCTCCGCGAGCCGGCTGCCGGCGAGGCCGACGGTGACGGCGCCGACCGGGCGCACGTCGCACCAGCCGGCCTGCCGCCCCAGGCGGTGGACCTGCTCGACGACCCCGGCGGTGTCGGCGACCGGGCTGGTGTTGGCCATGGCGTGCACGGCGGTGTACCCGCCGGCCGCCGCGGCGCGGGTCCCGGACTCGACGGTCTCGGCGTCCTCGCGGCCCGGCTCGCGCAGGTGGGTGTGGAGGTCCACGAGACCCGGCAGCGCGACCAGGCCGTCGGCGTCGACGACGCGGGCGCCGCCGGCGTCCAGCGAGCCGGCCGCGCCGATCTCGGCCAGCGTGCCGTCGCGCAGCAGCAGGTCCGCGGCCGTGCCGTCGGGCAGCAGCGCCCCCCGCAGCACCCAGGTCCCGCTCATGCCTCGCTCCCCTCTCCGGCCAGCAGCAGGTACAGCGCGGCCATCCGCACCGACACCCCGTTCGTCACCTGGTCCAGCACGACGGCCCGGGGGCTGTCGGCGGCGTCGGCGCTGATCTCCAGGCCGCGGTTCATCGGTCCGGGGTGCATGACGACGGCGTGCCCGGGCAGCAGCCGCAGCCGCCGCGCGTCCAGGCCGTAGCGCCGGGAGTACTCCCGCTCGGACGGGAAGTAGGCGGCGTTCATCCGCTCCCCCTGGACCCGCAGCATCATCACCGCGTCCACGCCGGGCAGCACCGCGTCCAGGTCGAACGACGTGGCGCAGGGCCAGCTCCCGACGCCGAGCGGCAGCAGGGTCGGCGGCGCGACGAGCGTGACCTCGGCGCCGAGGGTGTGGAGCAGGTGGACGTTGGAGCGGGCCACCCGGCTGTGCAGGACGTCGCCGACCACCGCGACCCGGACGCCGGCGAGGTCACCCTCGCCCCCGCGCAGGTGCCGGCGCAGGGTGAAGGCGTCGAGCAGGGCCTGGGTGGGGTGCTCGTGGGTGCCGTCGCCGGCGTTGAGCACCGCGCCCGTCGTCCAGCCCATCGCCGCGAGCCGGTGGGGCGCGCCCGACGCGGGGTGGCGGATGACGACGGCGTCGGCGCCCATCGCCTGCAGCGTCTCCGCGGTGTCCTTGAGGCTCTCGCCCTTGGACACGCTGGAGCCCTTGGCCGCGAAGTTGATGACGTCGGCCGACAACCGCTTGGCGGCCGCCTCGAACGAGATCCGGGTGCGCGTGGAGTCCTCGTAGAACAGGTTGACCACCGTGCGCCCGCGCAGCGTCGGGAGTTTCTTGATCTCCCGGCGCTGGGTTGCGGCCATGGCCTCGGCGGTGTCGAGGAGCTGCACGGCCGCGGCGTGGTCCAGGTCGGCGGTGGACAGCAGGTGCCTCACGCGCCCGCCCCCGGGACGGCCGTGCCCGTCGGCCGCAGCGGGCGCAGGATGTCGACCCCGTCGCTCCCGTCGGTCTCGCGCAGCCGGACGGCGACCTTCTCGTCGGCGGCCGTCGGCAGGTTGCGCCCGACGTGGTCCGCGCGGATGGGCAGCTCGCGGTGGCCCCGGTCGACGAGCACGACGAGGCGCACCGCGCGGGGCCGGCCCAGGTCGGCGACCGCGTCCAGCGCGGCCCGGATGGTGCGGCCGGAGAAGAGGACGTCGTCGACGAGCACGACGACACGGTCCGTGACGTCCACAGGGACCCCGGTCACGGCCAGTCCTCGCGTGGGGTGATGACGGAGGTCGTCGCGGTACATCGTCACGTCGAGGGAGCCGGTGGGCGGGCGGACCCCGTCGACCTGCTCCAGCGCCGCCGCGACGCGCTCGGCCAGCGGCACCCCGCGGGTGGGGATGCCGAGCAGCACGAGGTCGGCCGCCGAGCGGTTCCGCTCGAGCAGCTCGTGGGCGATCCGCTGGACGACGCGGTCGATGTCGTCGGAGCTGACGACGGTCCGCTCGTGCATCGGTCCGTCGTCGGGACCCTGGTCGGCGCCGGCGTCGGTGACGGCTCCTGGGTCGTGGTCGGGGCTCTGCTGCTCGGGCACGGTCGCGTGGACCTCCTTCCCCGCCTCACGGGACGGGACTTAAAGGACGTCGGTCGCCGAGCACCCTAGCGCGCGGCCGACGGGGGCCCACCCGCGTGCCCGGTGGCGGAGACGGACCGTTGGGACTAGCCCGACCTGGTGACGCTCCGTGGCCAGGTGCTTGACCGCGTGAGTAACTCTCCGTGATCCTTACGGGGTGGCAACTGACTATGCACGCGCCCTCGGCTCGCGTCTCCGAGCGATCCGTACCCAGCAGGGTCTGTCCCTGCACGGCGTCGAGGAGAAGTCCCAGGGTCGGTGGAAGGCCGTCGTCGTCGGCTCGTACGAGCGCGGCGACCGTGCCGTCACCGTCCAGCGTCTCGCGGAGCTCGCCGACTTCTACGGCGTCCCCGTGCAGGCCCTCCTCCCGGACGGCGCACCTGCCGGCTCCGGCGAGCCCCCGCCCCGCCTGGTCCTCGACCTGGAGCGGCTCATGAACGTCCCGGCGGAGAAGGCCGGCCCCCTGGCCCGCTACGCCCAGACCATCCAGTCCCAGCGCGGCGACTACAACGGCAAGATCCTGTCGATCCGCGCCGACGACCTGCGCTCGCTGGCCGTCATCTACGACCTCGCGCCCGCCGCGCTGGTCGACCAGCTCATCAGCTGGCAGGTGCTGGACGCCGACGCCCGCCGGGCCGTCCTGGACTGAGGGCAGAGGAGCCCCCAGCCCCCGTGGGGCCGGACCTCAGGCCTGCAGCGTCGCCTTGAGGCTCCGGATCCGCGCGAGCAGCCCGTTGACGAAGGCGGGCGACTCGTCGGTCGACAGCTCCGACGCCAGCGTGACGGCCTCGCTGATGACGACGTCGTCCGGCACGTCCTCGGCGTGGAGCAGCTCCCACGTGGCGATGCGCAGGATGCCCCGGTCCACCGACGGCATCCGGTCCAGCGTCCAGCCGTGGGCGTACGTGGCCAGCGCCTCGTCGATCTGCACCTGGTGGGCGACGACACCCTCGACGAGGGTGACGGCGTACTCCGGGACGGGCGGCTCGCCGTCCTGGATCCGGGTGGCGAGCAGGCCGATCGGCTCCAGCCGGCGCTGCTCGGCCTCGAACAGGACGTCGAGGGCCCGCTTGCGGGCCTTGTGCCGGGCGCTCAGCTGACGCGCCCGAGGTAGTCACCCGAGCGGGTGTCGACCTTGACCTTGGTGCCGGTCTCGAGGAACAGCGGCACCTGGATCTCGCGGCCGGTCTCCAGCGTCGCCGGCTTGGTGCCGCCGGTGGACCGGTCGCCCTGCAGGCCGGGGTCGGTGTGGCTGATGACCAGCTCGACCGAGGCGGGCAGCTCGACGTACAGCACCGTGCCCTCGTGGACGGCGACGACCGCGTCCTGGTTCTCCAGCAGGAAGTCCGCGGCCTCGCCCACGGTGGCGCGGGGGACGTTCAGCTGGTCGTACGTGCTGGAGTCCATGAACACGTAGTCCTCGCCGTCGGCGTACAGGTACTGCATGTCCCGCTTGTCCACCGTGGCGGTCTCGACCTTGAGGCCGGCGTTGAACGTCTTGTCGACGACCTTGCCGGACAGGACGTTCTTGAGCTTGGTGCGGACGAAGGCGGGGCCCTTGCCCGGCTTGACGTGCTGGAACTCCACCACGGTCCAGAGGTTGCCGTCGATGTTCAGCACGAGGCCGTTCTTGAGGTCGTTGGTCGTCGCCATGGTGCGCGATCCTATCGGCCCTGGCGCGGCGGCCTGCGCCGTCGGGCGTCCCTCAGCGGGCGGCGGCGGCGCCGACGACCGCGTGCAGCGCGAGCGCGTACCCGGCGACCCCGAAGCCCGCGACGACCCCGGTCGCCACGGGCGTGACGACGCTGTGGCGGCGGAACTGCTCGCGCGCGCCCGGGTTGCTGATGTGCACCTCGACCAGCACGAGGCCCGCGCCGGTGACGAGCGCGGCGGCGTCGCGCAGCGCGTAGGAGTAGTGGGTGAACGCCGCGGGGTTGACCACGACGTGCAGGCCGCGGTCGACCGCCTCGTGCAGCCACGCGACCAGGTCGGACTCGTCGTCGCTCTGGCGGACCTCCGCCCGGACGCCGAGCTCGTCGGCCGCGCGGGCGACGAGCGCGACCAGCCCGTCGTGGTCGGTGCGGCCGTAGACGTCCGGCTCGCGGCTGCCGAGCCGGGACAGGTTGGGCCCGTTGAGCACGAGCACCTCCGGGCGGGGAGCCGGGGCGGCGTCGCTCACGAGTCGCTGACCTCGACGTAGGCCGCCTGCAGCAGCGCCGGGTCGGGGCCCTCGAGCCGGGTGGGCCGGCCGGAGCCGTCGAGCACGACGAAGCGCAGCAGGTCGCCGCGGGTCTTCTTGTCCTTGCGCATGCCGTCGTAGAGGGCGGACCAGCGGTCGCCGCGGTAGGCGATGGGCAGGCCGAGCCCGGCGAGGATGCTGCGGTGGCGGTCGACGACCTTCTCCGGCAGGTGGCCGGCGAGCCGGCCCAGCTCGGCGGCGTAGACCATCCCCACGCTGACGGCCGCACCGTGGCGCCAGGTGAACCGCTCGACCAGCTCGATGGCGTGGCCGAAGGTGTGCCCGTAGTTGAGCACCTCGCGCAGGCCGGTCTCGGTGAGGTCCTCCCCCACCACGGCCGCCTTGACGCTCACCGAGCGCTCGACGAGCTCGGCCAGCACGGGGCTGTCCCAGCGGACGGCCTCGTCGGGCTGCTGCTCGACGAGGCTGAGGATGCCGGGGTCGGCGATGAACCCGCACTTGACGACCTCGGCCATGCCGGCGCGCAGGTCGAACTGGGGCAGGGTCTCCAGGGCGGACAGGTCGGCGAGCACGCCCGCGGGCGGGTGGAACGCGCCGACGAGGTTCTTGCCCTCGGTGGTGTTGATGCCGGTCTTGCCGCCGACGGCCGCGTCGACCATGCCGAGCAGCGTGGTGGGGACGTGGACGACCTTGACACCGCGCAGCCACGTCGCGGCGACGAAGCCGGCGAGGTCTGTGACGGCACCGCCGCCGACCCCGACCACGGCGTCGGAGCGGGTGAACCCGGCCTGGCCGAGCACCTGCCAGCAGAAGGAGGCGACCTGGGCGACCTTGGCCTCCTCGCCGTCGGGCACCTCGGCGGTGACGGCCTCGTACCCGGACGCGGCGAGGTCCTCGCGGACGGCGTCGCCCGTGGCCCGCAGCGCGCGCGGGTGCACGACGAGCACGCGACGCACGCCGCCGCCGAGCAGCGCCGGCAGCCGGTCGAGCAGGCGGTGGCCGATGACGACGTCGTAGGGCTGCTCGCCCTCGACCCGGACGACGGTCGGCTCGCTCACGGGGCAGGGACCTCCAGGTCTCCGGTCAGGTCGGGGAACGCGGCCAGGACCTGGTCGACGACCTGGTCGGGGTCGAGGTCGCTGGTGTGCACGACCGCGGTGGCGAGCTCGGTGTAGACGGGACGGCGGACGTCCATGAGCCGGGTCCACGTCGCGCGCGGGGCGTCGAGCAGGAGCGGCCGGGGCGCGTCCATGCCGACCCGGCGGGCGGCCGCGGCGAGGCCGACGTCGAGGAACACCACGCGGTGCCCGCGCAGCCGCTCGCGCGTCTCGGGGTCGACCGGGGCGCCGCCGCCGAGGGCGAGCACGCCCCTGTGCTCGGCGAGAGCCGCGGCGACCGCGTCGCGCTCGAGGTCGCGGAAGGCCGGCTCCCCCGAGTACAGGAAGATGTCGGGGATCGGCGTGCCCGTGCCCGCCTCGACGTCGGCGTCGGTGTCGCGCACGTCGGCACCGAGCCGCGTCGCCAGCGCGGTGGCGACGGTGGTCTTGCCGGCCCCGGGCGGCCCGACGAGGACCACGAGCGGGGCGTCGACGCCGGGGCGGCGGCCCGCCGCGCCGGAGGGTGCCGGCACGCCGGCGCCCGCGGGGTCGGTCACCGCAGCACCAGGCCGTCGAGATAGCCCCGGACGTTGCGCGCGGTCTCCCCGACGCTGTCGCCGCCGAACTTCTCGAGCAGCGCCTGGGCGAGCACGAGGGCCACCTCGGCCTCGGCGACGACGCCCGAGGCGGGGACCGCGCACACGTCGGAGCGCTGGTTGATGGCCACCGCCGGCTCGCCGGTGGCGGTATCGATGGTGGCCAGCGCCCGCGGGACGGTGCTGATCGGCTTCATGGCGGCGCGCACGCGGAGCACGTCGCCGGTGCTCATGCCGCCCTCGGTGCCGCCGGCGCGCCCGGTGCGGCGGCGCAGGCGGCCGTCCTCGCCGGTCTCGATCTCGTCGTGGGCGGCGGAGCCGCGGCGACGGGCGGTGGTGAAGCCGTCGCCGATCTCCACGCCCTTCATGGCCTGGATGCCCATGACGGCGCCGGCGAGCCGGCCGTCGAGGCGGCGGTCGCCGTGGACGTGGCTGCCCAGGCCCGGCGGCAGGCCGTAGGCGAGCACCTCGACGACGCCGCCGAGGGTGTCGCCGTCCTTGCGGGCGGCGTCGATCTCCTCCACCATCGCCCGGCTGGTGGCCCCGTCGTGACAGCGGACCGGGTCGGCGTCGAGCGCGGCCACGTCGTCGGGCAGCGGCAGCGTCGTGCCCTCGGGGACGGCGACCGTGCCGACGGCGACGGTGTGGCTGACCAGCCGGACGCCGGCGGCCTGCTCGAGCAGCGCGGCCGCGACCGTGCCCAGCGCGACCCGGGCGGCGGTCTCGCGGGCGCTGGCGCGCTCGAGGACGGGGCGGGCGTCGTCGAAGCCGTACTTCTGCATGCCGACCAGGTCGGCGTGGCCGGGCCGGGGGCGGGTGAGGGGGGCGTTGCGGGCCTGGCCGGCGAGGACGTCGGCGTCGACCGGGTCCGGTGCCATGACGGTCTGCCACTTGGGCCACTCGGTGTTGGCCACCTGGACCGCGAGCGGGCCGCCCATGGTCACGCCGTGCCGCAGGCCCCCGAGGAAGCTCACCTGGTCCTGCTCGAACTTCATCCGGGCCCCGCGGCCGTAGCCGAGCCGGCGGCGGGCGAGCACGGCGGCGACGTCGTCGGAGGTGACCCGGACACCGGCCGGCACACCCTCGACGACACCCACCAGGGCTGGGCCGTGGCTCTCCCCGGCGGTGATCCATCGCATGGGCGTCATCGTCCCACGCACCCGTGGCACGACCGCGCGGCGGCCGTCGCTCGGACGGCCGCCGCTCGGGTGGTGGTGCAGGCGGTGCGGCCGGTCAGACCACCGTGAACATGAGGACGCCGCCGACGGAGACGCGGTAGGTCGACGAGCCGACCTGGACCATGACGGTGCTGGGCTGGACGGAGTCGTCGACCGAGCGGTAGGTGAGCACCACCGGCTCGCCCGTCGTGGTGGTGCCCAGGACGACGGAGTCGCCGACGGCGTCCAGGCCGCCGTCCGGGGCGGGCTCCAGGTCGAGCGTGACCGCCGCGCCGTTGACCGACAGCTGGAGCGGGTCGCCGGGCAGGACGGGGTCGACGGAGACGAACTCCACCGTGCGCAGCTTCGCCAGCTCGGCGCGGGTCCGGTCGACGACGTCGCGCAGCCCGGCGTTCTCGGCCAGGAGCGCGTCCTGCTCGGCGGTGAGGGTGGCGACCTGCTGGCTGAGCGCCGAGTCGCCGGCGCCGGCGAGGACCAGCTGCTGGGTGAGGGTGGCGATCTGGGCCTGCAGCTCGCGGACCCGCTGCTCCGCAGCGGCGGCCTGGGGACCTGCAGGGCCCGTGGTCGTCGACCCGCCCCCCGTCGCGGCCCCTGCAGCCGTGCCGCCGGGAGGACCCGTAGGAGCGTCCGTCGCCGGGGCGTCACCGCCGGCCGCGTCGGCGCCCACGTCGTCGACGAGCGGGACGAAGACGTTGCGACCCAGGACGGCGGCGGTGGGCAGCGGCGCGCTCACGGTCGACGCGGGGCTGGGCTCGACAGAGGGGACCGGCTGGACGGCTGCGGGGGGTACCGCCGCCAGCTCGACGTCGCTCCCGCCGCCTAGCACCAGAGCGGCGGCGCCACCGAGGACGCCGAGGGCGGCGACCCCGGCGGCCACCGCGATGACGACGGTACGACGGCCGGTCGCTGTGGGCTCCTCCGTCGCTGCTGCCGGGAGGGCCGGCGCGGCGACGGGTGTGCCGAACGAGTTGGCGGGCATGGCTGTCTCCTGGCTCAGGGGGTCTCGACGGGCGGGGCGGCGGGCGGGGCGACGCTCTCCGCGTCGACGAAGACGAAGACGCGAGCAGTGACTGTGGTGGCGACGGTGCCCTCGGGCACCTCCTCCACACCGTCCGCGGCCTCCACTGCCGGGACGACAGTCATCCCGACGGCCTCGACCAGGAGAGCCCGCTCGATGTCCGCCTGCAGCTGCTTGAGGAACAGCACGCTGGCGCCGAACTGGGCGGTCGTCGTGATGGTGACCGGGACCGCGGCCAGCACGCTCCCGGGGGGGGCGCCGGGGACGGCGGTCACGCCGCCCACGGGAGCAGCGGCGTCCGCCGGTGCGGACGGTGCCGCGCTCGGCTCTGCGGCTGGGGCGCCGTCCTCGGGCGGTGGAGCGACGGCCACGGCTGCGGCTGGGTCGACGACGGCCGTGGCCACACCGGTGACGATGCTGTCGACGGTGACGCCGGAGTCCGCCCCGGCGGAGGAGACCTCCCGGACGAGCTGGGCCAGTGCCGGCTGGTCCGGCAGCGCCTGACGGATGGCGGCGAGCTCTGCCTCGCGCTGCGGGCGCTCGGCGAAGTCCAGCTCGAGCTGAGCGATGCGTGCCTCGAGCTCGGTGTTCGCGCCCTGGGCTGCCACGGTCTGCATGCGCAGGTCCGCGGCCTCGGCGCGCTGGGGCTCCACGAGCAGGAACCAGGAGCCCGCCGTCAGCGCGACGCAGAGCCCCGCCGTGCCCAGTGACCAGCCGGCCGTCTTCGTCAGCGCCATCTCACTGCTCTCCCCTGCTGTAGCGGTCCGAGTAGGCCGACGGTGCGACCTTGGTCGAGGTGGTGAAGTCGACCCACGGGTCCTCGCCGGACTGGTCGTCGTACGTGGCGTCCGAGACGAGGACGTGGTCGAGGTCGCTCACGCCGTCGAAGGCGTCCATCCAGGTGGCGACGTCGGTGTAGGTGAGGGCCCGGCCGGTCGTGACGACCTCCGCGACCGCGTCCTGCGGCGCCAGCGGGTCGCCGCTGAGGGCACCGGGCACCACGGCCGTGGCGCTCACCGAGCTGAACCAGACGCCCGACGGTGCGGCCTGCCCGATCTGCGACAGGTACGAGTACCACTCGACGTCGGTGGCCATCGCCGTCTCCAGCGCGGTCTCGGCACGCTCGATGCGTGCGAGCAGCAGCGGGATCTCGGCGTACTGCGCGGCTTCCGCCTGCAGGGCGACGGTCTGCGCCTGCTCCACCGCCAGCTCGTCCTGCGCACGTCCGGCGTCGGCGGCGCTGGCGGTGTACCCGCCGCCGATGCCGGCCACGGTCAGGACCAGCGCGAGACCCATCCAGCCCTTGGCGCGGGCGAACCGGCGGCGCTCGTGGATCTCCGGCGGCATGAGGTCGACGCGGGCGACCGGGTGCTCGGACGTCAGCGGGACGACCGTCTCGAGCGTTGCGGCGAGGGTCTGGGTGCTCATCGGGCACCTCCCATGGCGAGGCCGACCGGGACGGCGGCGAGCGGGCGGACGAGGGCGAGCTGGGCGTCGTCGAGCCCGGTGCGGCCGATGCGCATGCCCGACGTCGGGTCGCCCTGGACGACGGGGATGCGGACCCCCTGCGCCAGGCGCTCCCCGAAGCCCTGCAGGGACGAGGCGCCGCCGGACAGGACCACCCGCTCGGGGTGGTTCCCGGAGAAGGTGGAGCGGAAGTAGTCGAGCGAGCCGCGGATCTCGTCGACGAGCGCCTGGGCGGCGGTGTCGATGGTGCGGGCGGCGTTCGGCGGGATCCCCACGATGCCGTGCATCCCGGCGGCCTGCTTGATGCCCTCGGCGTCCTGCAGCGACGTGCCGAGGCGCTCGGCCAGGGCGTCGGTGAGGTCCTGGCCGCCCATGAGGAGGATGCGGACGAAGTGGGGGACGCCCGCGGTGTGGACGACGATGTTCGTCACCCGCGCGCCGATGTCGACGAGCACCTCGGTGGTCGCGGCGTCCACGCCGGTGCTGCCGAGCGAGCGCAGCACGGCGAAGCTTGTGAGGTCGACCGAGACGGGCCGGAGGCCGGCCTTCTCGACGCAGCGGATGTTGCCGAGCACGCTCTCCCGCACGGCGGCGACGAGCAGGCCGCGCAGGGTGCGCCCGCGGGGGCCGTGGACCTCCTCCAGCGGGTGGAAGTCGAGCACGGCCTCGCTCACGGGCATGGGCAGCTGGTCGGCGACCTGGAGGGCGAGGCTCTGGCGCAGCTCGGCGGGGGGCAGCCAGGCGACCTCGACGGTGCGGACCACGACGCGCTGGTTCGCGATGCCGAGGACGACGTCCTTGGAGGAGAACTTCGTCGCGGCCCAGAGCTCGCGGACGGCGGCGGCGACCGCGGGGGCGTCGACGACCTCGCCGTCGCGCACGGAGCCGGCGGGGACCGCGACCTGGCCGAACTTCTCCAGGGTCACGCCCTGGCGGCCGAACGACAGCTCGGCCGCACGGACACCGGAGGTGCCGATGTCGAGGCCGATGGCGGTGCGTGCTGCCACGGCACGTCTCCTTAGTCCTGGGCGGGGCGCCGGGTGCGGCGCCGGGTGGGCGGTGACCCGCTCCCGTGCACCGCATCGGAGCCCGGCCCCGGCCGCTTGAGACGCGACCGTGCGGGGACCGGTCGGGTGGCGCGAGGCTCACCCGTGCGGCTCAGCGCAGACCGCTCGCCCGCAGGTAGGCGTCGACCACGGGGGCGGCGAAGCCGACGGCCAGCCATGCCCCCACGACCATGTACGGCCCGAAGGGGATCTTCGTCTTCCCCGTGCCGCGGCCCAGGGCGACGATCGCGAGGCCGACGACGCCGCCGAGCAGGAACCCGAGGAACAGGCCGAGCACGAGCGCACCCCAGCCGTACCAGCCCAGGACCATGCCCAGCACGCCCGCGAGCTTGACGTCCCCGAAGCCCATCCCGGCCGGGTACACGAGGACGAGCAGCAGGAAGCAGCCGAAGCCGGCACCGGCCCCGAGCGCGGCACGCAGCAGCGCGGGCCAGTCCCCCGACCCTGCCGAGGCGACGGCGAGCAGCACGAAGAGCACGGGATAGCTGGGCAGGACGATGGCGTCGGGCAGCCGGTGCACGTCGACGTCGATGAGCGTGAGCGCGATGCTCACCGCCGCCAGGTACAGCAACGCCGGGACCACCCAGGGCGTCGGACCCTCGAGCAGGACGGCCGCCACGACGCCGGCGAAGGCGAGACCGGTGGCGGTCTCCACGAGCGGGTACCTGCCGCTGATCGGCTCGCCGCAGTCCCGGCAGCGCCCCCGCAGCAGCAGCCACGACAGCACCGGCACGTTGTCGCGCGGCCGGACGGGGGCGCCGCAGCCCGGGCAGGCGCTGGGCGGCCGCACCACCGACAGTCCCCGGGGCACCCGGTGGACGACAACGTTGAGGAACGAGCCGACGAGGAGGCCGAACAACCCGGCGGCCACCACGGCGAACGTGGTCAGCGTCGGGTCGTCCGTCCAGCCGACGCTCAGGGTCCCCACGGCGAGCATCCCAGCACGCCGGCCGGCGTCGGGGGGGTCGGCGCGCCCGCGGCGGCCGGGGCGCGCCGGCTCACGGACCGACTACCTCGCGTGTGTCGCGGACGGTGGAGGCGCCGTCGAGCGGCGGGGCGTTCCACTTCTGGCGGCCGCTGCCATCGCACGTCGCGGAGACGATGCTCGACCAGGCCGTGTAGACCGCGGCGTTGGGCGGCCCCACGGCCATGCAGCGACCGAAGCGATCGACGACCGTGTAGGAGTCGGCGTAGTTGCCCTCGATCTTGCGGTTGACCTGCCATATCTCGTTCGCGGGGATGCTCCCCGTGGAGCAGACCCTCAGCGTCACGTAGCCGAAGTTGGTCGACGGCGCCCTGACGCAGTAGCGGGGGCCCGTCGCCGCGTTGAAGGTCTGGCCGGTGCTGCCCTGGCGCGTGTACAGCTGCTTGGTCGTGCCGTTCCAGACCAGCGTCTGGTTCCAGCCGACGGCGGAGGTCGGGTCCTGCTTGCAGGGGTAGGCGATCATGGAGACCACAGCGACGTCCCAGTTGGACACGTCGAAGCACCGGCCGAACTCGTCGTAGTTGACCCACTGCAGCTGCGTGTCTGCCGCCGTCCCGGTCACGTTCCCGACGGACCCGGATCCGACCGAGGCGTCGGGGCGCCACTTGGTCTGACGGACGGAGCCGTTGCAGGCGGCGGTGCTGGCGTCGAGGTTGGACCCCGACGTGTTGTCCTGGCTGATGACCGGGCAGAAGGACGTGTACGCGGTGCCGTTGAGCCTCGCCCGGAAGCGGCCGTTGTCGTCGTAGCCCCACTTCTGCTCGAAGCCTGCTCCGCAGACCTGCAGCTGCATCTGACGAGGGTCCGTCAGGCCCACGGCCGCTGCGCAGAGCTTGGACCCCGCCCATGCAGGGTCGAGGGTCCTCGACAGGGCGATGGTGAAGTCGCTGCGCCACGTCCACCGCTGGTTGGCGTCCGACGGCGTGCAGGCCGCCGCCGTCAGCCGTGTGCCGACCGTGGGTACGGCCGAACCGGCCTTCCAGCACAGGTCCAACGAGGCGGTGTTGCCGTCGAAGTAGTTGTGGATCAGGCCGCCGGCCACGTTGGTGTTGGTCAGCTGGAAGTCGTAGACGGTCTCCAC
Source organism: Aquipuribacter hungaricus (assembly GCF_037860755.1). Taxonomy (NCBI): domain Bacteria; kingdom Bacillati; phylum Actinomycetota; class Actinomycetes; order Micrococcales; family Intrasporangiaceae; genus Aquipuribacter; species Aquipuribacter hungaricus. Next base: position 21,497 of record NZ_JBBEOI010000021.1, read on the forward strand.
CGTCCGGTCCCCGGCGTCGACGTCCCTCCGCGGTACGGCTGCGCCGGCGCCCTCGGACTGGAGCAGCGCGTACCGAGGGGTGATGGCCGGGCCGCCCGCGGTCGTGCACGTCATGGCGTTCGCGGTACGCCACGCCTCGTCCTTGCCCGCAGGGTCCGTGGCGTAGTACCGGATGGTCACCCGGTAGGTGAGGGCACCTGGCGTAGTCCCCAGGTCACCGGTCAGCACGCCCCTCTTGGTGTTCTTGATGCACGGCAGGCCTTGTCTGTTGCCGACGACCTTGGTCGAGTCGAGCGGGTCGGTCGCCGAGGCGGCGCGCACCTGGCCGAGCGCGACGTCGAGCCCGGCTTCCGCCGCGTGCACCGTCCGGACGTTCTTTTGGGCGAACTGCGCCGGCCCGACCTGGGACACGATCGAACCGAGGAGGAGCAAGCTGATGGACGTCGCGATGAACATCGTCACGAGGACGAACATCATGGCGGCGCCCTCGTCGCCCTGGCTGGCCTCGGTGGTGGGGCATCGGGGTGTCACGTTCGTCCCACTCCTTGGCTCGTGCAGACCTGGGTGTCGCTGATCCCGTCGGCGTTGGCGTCGACGTTGGTCAGGGTGTTCGCGTCGGTGTTCCTGGCGACGAACGTGGTGTCGAGCTGCTGGACAGGCGTGCGGGGGCGCACCACATCGACCGCCACCACGAGGCGCTGCCGTTCGTAGGTGCTGCCCGCTGCCTGGAACGTCCAGGGGGAGGCTCCACCCCGGGCCTGCACGCCCGTCGAGACCCGCGCCCAGGCGGTGACCCCCGGAGGGCCGCTCTCGTTCCAGCGGCGCCTGTCCACGGTCCCCGTCGAGGGCACGTACCGGTACTGGGTGCAGTAGGGGGCCGTCCCCGCCTTGGTGGTGCGGGTGGCGAACTCCAGGTACCAGCTGCCCCCGACCTGGACCGGCCGGTTGACCGCGGTCGCGTACGGGATCTCCCGGTCCAACCGGTTGTAGAGGCGGGACAGCTCGGTGCTGGCCTCCCCGGTGCTCGTGACCCGTGCCGTGGTCCGCGACATCGAGGCGATGCCCGACGTGAAGATGGCCAGCAGGACCGCGAAGATGACCATCGACACGAGGAGCTCGACCATCGTGAACCCGTGATCGTCCAGGCCGTCACCCGGACGGGTCGGACGAGCGCCGGGCCTCAGCATGTCGTCCCCGGGGCCAGCGAGACGACACCCTCGGCGGACCGGCCCGAAGAGTCGGTGACCCGGTACCGGAAGCTGCTGGCGGGCGGGTTGTTCTGGGTGGTGTTCAGACGTGCGACCACCGGGTTCGCGGTCGACGAGATCGTGACGCTGCTGTAGCCCGCACCCGGCCCGGACACCACAGCCCAGCTGGTGATGCTGCTGCCGCTCACCAGCCTGGACAGGTCCACCGATACCGCGACACCGTTCCCCTTGGGGAAGCACGCCGTGGTGGATCCTGCAGCGGGCGGCGCGTAGAGGCTGAGCGTCAGCGTCGCCGTGGACGTCAGCCCGCTCGGGGTGGTCACCTGGTACACCAGCGAGGTGGTCGACGCACCGGCGCCGACCGGTGCGACGTAGCGGACCTTCCCTCCCACAGCGGTCGCGCTTCCCTGCGACGGCCCGGTGACGATCGATACCTCAGCGTTCGTGAACTCCTGGGGGTCGTTGAACCGCACGTCGAGGTCGGACGTGGTCCCGCGTGTCACGGTGTAGCTGTCGTCCACCGCCTTCGGCGCCGCAGGGATGGTTATCGTGACCTGGGCGGACGAGCGCAGCGTGCCGCGCTGGACCGTGTAGCCCAGGACGTCGCTCGTGGCGCTGGTGCCGGGACGAGCCGTGTAGCGGACCTTGCCGCCGACCACTGTCGCCGTGCCCTGACCAGGAGCGGTGGTGATGGTGACGTCGCCGGCGGAGAACTCCGGGTCGTCGTTCAGGCGGACGTCGATGTCGACGGCGCCGAGCCGCGAGGCTGTCGCCGTGTCCGCGCGGGCGACCGGCGCGGGCGTCGTCGCAGTGACCGTCGCCTGCGCCGACTGGCCGGAGCGGTCTGTGATCCGATAGACGAAGGTCTCCGTCCCGGCGTGGCCGGCCGGGGCGGTGTACGTGAGGACGCCGTTGGCCGCCGTCACCGACGCACCGCTGGCCGGCGGGCTCACCACCGTGACGGCGTCCGCGCCGTGCCAGGCAGGGTTGACAGGCGACAGCACCGTGACGCTCGCACCCGAGCCGCGCACGCCGGTGATGGTCTTGGCGGCCGCCGTCGGCACCGGCGGGCGGGCGACGGTGAGGCTCACCTCGACCTCGTCGGAAAGGATCCCCTTGGTGTCGACGAGCTTGTAGACGAAGCCGTCGGGACCGTAGAAGTCCGGGGCCGGCGTGTAGCTCATGGTGCCGGAGGACTGGGTGCCGGAGAGGGTTCCGTGCTGCGGCTGCTGGACCACGCTGACCGGCTGGGCGGCGAAGCCGTTCTCGCCGGGCAGGTCGTTCCCCAGTACGGAGAAGCTCGCGCTGGTCGTGTTGAACGGCACGGCCACCGGCCCGTCCGGGAACCCCTTGGGGCCCTTGCCGTCGTTCGTCGTGTTGAAGATGAGGTTGCCGTCGGCGTTGACGAGCGTGGTGAGGAGGAACTGGCAGTCGGCGGCCCCGCCGCAGGTGGTAGCGCCGCCCTTATCCCAGACGACCCTCACGAAAATCCGGTAGGTCTCGACCCCCGCCGGCACGGTGTTCGAGCACGGGCCCACGTGCGCGCCGGTGGCCGGGTTCTGCGCCTGGGTGCAGGTTCCGATGTAGGTCTGGAGGACGTAGCGCTGTCCGTCGACTCTCTGCGAGACCTCGAGGGGGACGGCGGGTGTGCCGACGGGGGCGGGATCCCACGCCGGGGTGGTGGTCGCCAGCTCGGGGGGGCGTGACGCCCACTGCGCCTGGACCATGGCCTGGCTCCGGCCGGCCAGCAGCTTGGAGGTCCCGGGGGTGGTCTCGCTGGGCTTGACGGAGCGGACCAGCTCCATCTGCTGGTCGGCCAGCTGGGTGGCGACCGTGGTGCGGGCGATCTGTGTTGAGGTGGCCTGGCTCCGTACGAGCAGGCCTGCGACCCCGGTGAGGACGATGCCCATGAGGACGACGGCGACGACGGTCTCGATGAGGGTGAAGCCAGCGTCATGACCGGCGTGCCGGGTGCTGGGTCTCATGGTCGCTCCAGGCGTCGTGGCGGGCGGGGCGTCGTACGGGCGCGGAAGGGGGCCCGGGCGGGCGGTGGTGCGGCTGGGCCTGCTGCTACGGACAGGGCGGTGGCGGCCGGGACCGTGTCCCGACCGCCACCGCCACCGCCACCGTGACGGGTCAGCAGGCGGCGTTGACGATCCCGCCGGCGTCGCTGTCGAACCAGACGGTGAGGGCGTCGGACGGAGCGCCCGCATCACGGGTCACAGCGATGCAGTAGGAGTCGGCGGTCGTCGTGACCGAGGCCCGGTTGGCGGTGGACAGGTTCACCACGGTGGCCGCCGCAGGCGCAACGCCGGGGATGGTCAGCGTGTCGGCGTCCGCGAGCGCGATGGTCGCGGGGTAGCGCTGGTTCTCGACGAAGTAGGTCTCGATCTCGGTCGCGACGGAGCGGGCGTCGGACGTCATGGAGGAGACGACAGCGCGCTCCCGCTGGTTGAGGAAGACCGGGATGGCGATCGCGGCGAGGATGCCGATGATGATCATGACGACGAGGAGCTCGATCAGGGTGAAGCCCTGGTCCTTCTCGTCCATGGACTTGCGGATGCGAGCGAGCATTGGGGGTTGTCCCTTCGGAAGACCGGTGTGTGAGCGCTGGACCGGACCCTCGCGACGGCGGGCGCCGTCGTGCCGAGGCAGCTGGGCTGACCCGGAGGTCCCCTGGCTTTGCGACCCCACCTCTCGGCGGGAGTGCCCTTTCTGGCCGTGCTCGTTGACACCCAGGGCATCGGGTCCCTGGTCGCCGTCCTTGAGCCGGCGCGAGGTCTCGCTCACCCGTCTGGCCTAGTGCTGCGACGCACCGAGGCGACCACGCCGGAGAGCCCCGTGCGCCGGGGCGGCACGGGGCTCTCGGAGGACGTCGTCGACTACTCGATGAGCTCGAACACCCCGAAGATCGGCATGTAGAGCGCGACGATCATGCCGCCGACGATGGCGCCCAGGAACGCGATCATGAGCGGCTCGATGAGGCTGGTGAGCGCCTCTGTGGTCGCCTCGACCTCCTGGTCGTAGAACTCGCTGATCTTGTACAGCATCGTGTCCATGGCGCCGGTGTCCTCGCCGACGGCGAGCATCTGCACGACCATCGACGGGAACACCGGGTGGTTGCCAAGGGGGCCGGCGAGGCTCTCGCCCTGGCGCACGCTGTTCTGCACGTCGCGGACGGCCTTGGTGAGCACCATGTTGCCCGTGGTGTCGGCGACGATGTCGAGCGCCTGCAGGATGGGCACGCCGGACTTGATCATCGTGCCGAGATTCCGCGCGAAGCGGGAGATGGCGATCTTCTGCACCAGGCCGCCGAAGATGGGCATCTTGAGCATGAGCGGGTCGACGACGGTCCGCACGCGTTCTTGGTGCTTGACGCGTCCCCACACCGTGACCCCGGCGGCGATGCCGACGGCGAGAGGGATCGCCGTCACCTTCAGCGCCCCTGAGAGCCAGACCAGCACCTTGGTGGGCGCCGGTAGCTCACCGCCCATGTCGGCGAACATGGTGACGAAGATCGGCACGATGAACAGGAGCATGCCGACCACGGCGAGGATGGCGATGACGAACACGACGACCGGGTATGTCATCGCGGACTTGATCTTGCCGCGGAGCTTGACCTCGGCCTCGTAGTTCTCGGCGACCTGCAGCAGGACCGCGTCGAGGAAGCCGCCGACCTCGCCGGCCCGGCACATGTTGATCATCAACGGCGGGAAGACCTTGGGGTGCTTCGCCAGGGACGCCGACAGCGACGTGCCCGTCTCGACGTCGGAGCGGACCTCGCCCAGGGTCTTGGCCAGGGTCTTGTTGGCGGTCTGCTCGGCGAGGATCGACAGCGCCCGCAGCAGCGACAGCCCGGAGTTGATCATCGTCGCGAACTGCCGCGACATGATGGCCAGGTCCTTGAGCTTGACCCCGCCGCCCCAGGGCAGCGTGATCTCCTTGTTCATCCCGGCGCCGGTCTCCCGGACGCTGACCGGGGCGTAGCCCATCGCCTTGAGCTTGGTGACGAGCACGGTCTCGTTGGGGGCGTCGAGCTTGCCGGAGGCGAGCTTCCCGCTGCGGTCCCGGACGCTGTACTCGTAGGTCTTGGTGGCGGCCATCGTGGCTCTCCCTCTGTCCGTCCGGCTCAGCCGCGCCCGGTCAGGCGCTGGTAGTCCTCGGCGTGGTGGCACTTCTCGAGGCCGTGCTCCCACGTGATCTGGTTCGTCCGGACCAGCTCGGCCAGGTGCTGGTCGAGGGTGTGCATGCCGTGCTGCGCGCCGGCCTGCATGGCGGAGTAGATCTGGTGGGTCTTGCCCTCGCGGATGAGGTTCCGGATACCCGGCGTCGCGATCATGATCTCGGTCGCGACGACGCGTCCCCGGCCGTCGGCCCGCTTGCACAGCGTCTGGCAGACCACGCCCTGGATCGCCCCGGCCAGTTGCGTGCGCACCTGCTGCTGCTGGTGCGGCGGGAACACGTCGATGACGCGGTCGATGGTCTGCGCTGCGTCGGCCGTGTGCAGCGTGCCGAACACGAGGTGGCCGGTCTCGGCGGCGGTGAGGGCGACGTGGATGGTCTCCAGGTCGCGCATCTCGCCGACGAGGATGATGTCCGGGTCCTGGCGCAGCACGTGCTTGAGGGCGTTGCCGAAGGACTTGGTGTCCTCCCCCACCTCGCGCTGGTTGACGATGCAGCTCTTGTGGTGGTGGAGGAACTCGATGGGGTCCTCGACGGTCATGATGTGGTCGCACCGGGTGCGGTTGGCGTGGTCGACGACCGAGGCGAGCGTCGTCGACTTGCCCGAGCCGGTGGGCCCGGTGACGAGGACCATGCCGCGGGGCAGGCCCGCGAAGTTGTTGACGACCGGCGGGACGCCGAGCTCCTCCAGCGGCTTGATCTCGAACGGGATGACCCGGAACGCGGCGCCGAGGGACTCCCTCTGGCGGTAGATGTTCACGCGGAAGCGGGACCGGCCCGGCACGGAGTAGGCGAAGTCGAGCTCCAGCGCCTGCTCGAACGTCTCGCGCTGGCGCTGGGTGAGGATCGAGTACAGGACCCGCTGGGTCTCCAGCGCGGTGAGGACGGGCATGTCGTCCAGCTGCCGCAGCTCGCCGTTGACGCGCATCGCGGGCGAGGCGCCCGTGGTCACGTGCAGGTCCGAGCCGCCGGCGTCCAGCAGCCGGCACAGCACGTCGTTGAGGTCGAGCTCCTGCGGCACGGGCACCGCCGCCTCGGGCTGGACCTCGGCCGGCGCGGGGTCCGCCCAGCCGGCCTGGTCGTCGCCGTAGGCCTGCTCGTACCCGCCGGACCAGCCGGCCGCGTCGTCGTGGGCGTGCTGCCCGGGCACCGGGTAGGCGTCGCCGGCGTGCGGGGCCTGCTCGTACGGCTGCTCGTAGGTGGGCTCGTACGCCGGCTGGTAGGCGGGCTGCTGGACGGCCGCCGGGGCCAGCGTCGGCAGGGCGGTCGCAGGCTCCGACCAGGCCGCGGCGGTGGCGCTGGACGGGGACAGCGTGGGCGTCCACGCCTGCGCGGCGGGCGGGGGCACGGCGGCGCCGGCGGGACCGCCGACCGGCTGGTAGGCCTCCGGCGGCGGTACCCGGCCGGGGACCTGGCCGTCGTCGAAGGCGAAGCTGTGCGGCTGGTAGCCCTGCTCGCTCACGTGTCATCCCTGCTGTCGTCGCTGCCGGTGGGTCGCTCGCAGGACCGTGCGGCTGCCCGGGTCCCCCTCGGGGTGTCGGCCCGCGGGCGGGGTCCCTTGAGGCGGGACCTCACGCGACCACCCGCAGGATCTCGTCGATGGTCGTCCGGCCGGCCCGGACCTTGGCCATGCCGTCCTGGCGCAGCGTGGTCATCCCCTGCTCGCGCGCGACGGCGGCGATCTCGGTGGACGAGGCCCGCGTGACGGTGAGGCGCTCGATCTCCTCGCTCACCGTCATCACCTCGTGCAGCGCGAGCCGGCCCTTGTAGCCGGTCTTGGAGCAGGCCGGGCAGCCGACCGGGCGCATGAGCGTCGGGACCGGCTCGTCCCGGAGCAGGCCGAAGCCGACGGCGTCCAGGTCGGCGCGCTCCGGCGTGTACTCCTCGGCGCACTTGCTGCACAGCTTCCGGGCCAGCCGCTGGGCCAGCACCGCGTCCAGCGCGGAGCCGACGAGGAACGGCTCGACGTCCATCTCGGTCAGGCGCGTGATGGCGCTCGGCGCGTCGTTGGTGTGCAGGGTGGACAGCACGAGGTGGCCGGTGAGCGCGGCCTCGACGGCGATCTGCGCGGTCTCGTGGTCGCGGATCTCGCCGAGCAGCACCACGTCGGGGTCGGAGCGGAGGATCGAGCGCAGCGCCGCGGCGAACGTGAGGCCCGCCTTGGGGTTGACCTGCACCTGGTTGATGCCGGGCAGCCGGTACTCGACGGGGTCCTCGACGGTGATGACGTTGATCTCCGGCTTGGAGACCACGTTGAGCGTGGCGTACAGCGTCGTCGACTTGCCGGAGCCCGTCGGCCCGGTGACGAGGATCATCCCGTAGGGCTTGACGTAGCTCTTCTCGAAGCGGACGAGGTTGCCGTCGCTGAAGCCGAGGTCCTGCAGCGCCAGCCGGGTGTTGGAGTTGTCGAGGATGCGCATGACGATCTTCTCGCCCCACACCGTCGGCAGGGTCGCCACCCGCAGGTCGATGGTGCGGCCGTTGGTGGTGATCGTGAGCCGGCCGTCCTGCGGCTTCCGCCGCTCGGCGATGTCGATGTCGCTCATGATCTTCAGGCGGCTCGTCACGCCCGAGGCGATGGCCTTCGGCGAGCGCATGATCTCGTGGAGCACGCCGTCGATCCGGTAGCGGATGCGCAGGCAGTCCTCGGCCGGCTCGACGTGGATGTCGCTGGCCCGGTCCTGGATGGCCTGGGTGATGAGCATGTTGACGTACTTGACGATCGGCGCGTCCTCGACGATCTCGCGGACCTTGGTGAGCTCGTCCTCGAGCTCGTCCGTGCTCATCGCGCTGGTGATGTCGTCCATGTCGGCGTCGGCGCGGCAGTACCGCTCGATCGCGGCGAGCAGGTCGTCGCGGGTGGCGACGATGGGCCGCGCCTCGCGGCCGGTGATCTGGCGGACGTCGTCCAGGGCGAACACGTTGCCGGGGTCGGCCATGGCCAGCAGCAGCCGGCCCTGCTCGTCGTAGCCGATCGGCAGGACGGTGTGCCGGCGCGAGATGGCTGGGTTGAGGACCGCGACCGCGGCGGCGTCGACCGGGTGCTCGGACAGGTCGACGAAGTCCAGGCCGATCTGGCTGGCGAGCGCGGCGACGAGCTGGGCCTCGGTGATGTGGCCCATCTCGACGAGGACGCGGCCCAGGGGCCGGCCGACCCGTTCGTGCTCCAGCCACGCCTCGTCCAGCTGGGCCGGCTCGACAAGGTGCTCCTCGAGCAGGATGTCGGTGAGCTGCTTCACGCGCTCACCCGCGTCCCGCCGGGCGCGCGGCGGCCGAGGGGGGTCATGCCCTCGCATCGGCCCCCGGTGCCGGGCGCTTGACGCTCAGGGGGTGATCTCGGCGCGCACCCGCGCCAGCGCCACCCGCATGGCCGACAGGGGGGCCTCGCGCCCGGTCATGAGCCGGACCTGGACCGCCGCCTGGTGCAGCAGCATGAGGCTGCCGGGGGCGACGGCGCCGCCCGCGGCCGACCACCGGGCGGCCAGCGCGCTGGGCCAGGGCTCGTAGGCCACGTCGAGCAGGGTGCCGGTGACGGCGGCGGGCATCGCCTCGGCGACGGCGGTCGTGGTCCCCGCGGGGGTGGTGGCGACGACGACGTCCGCGGCCGCGAGGGCGGCGGCGAGCCCGGGCGTC
>NZ_JBBEOI010000022.1 GCF_037860755.1 Aquipuribacter hungaricus
GGTCGGTGCGCACGGGGCGCTCCGGGCGGTCGCCGCGGACGGGACGGCGGCCGGCGCCGCGGGGGGCGGCCGAGGCCTGCTCGCGGGCGAGCTCCTTGGCCGTCTTGTCGCCGTTGTAGATCCAGACCTTCACGCCGATGCGGCCGAACGTCGTCTTGGCCTCGAAGAAGCCGTAGTCGATGTTCGCGCGCAGGGTGTGCAGGGGGACCCGGCCCTCGCGGTAGAACTCCGTGCGACTCATCTCCGCGCCGCCGAGGCGGCCGGAGACCTGCACCCGGATGCCCTTGGCGCCGGCGCGCTGGGCGGACTGCATGCCCTTGCGCATGGCGCGGCGGAACGAGACACGGCTGGACAGCTGCTCGGCGATGCCGACGGCGCACAGCTGCGCGTCGCCCTCGGGGTTCTTCACCTCGAGGATGTTGAGCTGCACCTGCTTGCCCGTGAGCTTCTCGAGCTCGCCGCGCAGACGGTCGGCCTCGGCGCCGCGGCGGCCGATGACGATGCCGGGGCGGGCGGTGTGCAGGTCGACGCGGACCCGGTCGCGGGTGCGCTCGATCTCGACCTTGGCGATGCCGGCGCGCTCGAGGCCCACCGTCATGAGACGGCGGATCTTGACGTCCTCGCCGACGTAGTCCCGGTAGCGCTGGCCCGACGCCGTCGAGTCCGCGAACCAGCGGGACTTGTGCTCGGTCGTGATCCCGAGCCGGTACCCGTGCGGGTTGACCTTCTGACCCATCAGCGGGCTCCCTTCGTGGAACGGCTGTCCGTGCCGGCACCGGCGGTGTCCGGGCTCGAGACGACGACCGTGACGTGGCTCGTGCGCTTGTTGATGCGGAACGCGCGGCCCTGGGCCCGCGGCTGGAACCGCTTGAGCGTGGGGCCCTCGTCGACGAACGCCGTGGTGACGACGAGCTCGTCGGGGACGAACCGCTCGCCGTACTTCTCGGCCTCGACCCGCGCGTTGGCGATCGCGGACTCGACGAGCTTGCGGACCGGGGCGGCGGCCGTCTGCGGGCTGAACCGCAGGACCTGCACCGCCTCGGTCGCACGCTTGCCGCGCACGAGGTCGACGACGCGCCGGGCCTTCATGGGCGTGACGCGCAGGTGGCGCACCTTCGCCGTGGCTTCCATATCTGGCTCCTGACCTGTCTCGGAGGGCGTCGCCGCGTCAGCGGCGACGGCCCTTCCGGTCGTCCTTCTCGTGCCCGCGGAACGTGCGGGTGGGGGCGAACTCGCCCAGCTTGTGGCCGACCATCGACTCGGTGACGAACACCGGGACGTGCTTGCGGCCGTCGTGCACGGCGATGGTGTGCCCGAGCATGTCCGGCACGATCATCGAGCGGCGCGACCAGGTCTTGATGACGTTCTTGGTCCCGGCCTCGTTCTGTGCGTCCACCTTCTTGGTCAGGTGGTCGTCGACGAACGGGCCCTTCTTCAGGCTGCGTGGCATCGTCGCTCCTCTCAGCGCTTCTTGCCGGCGGTGCGGCGACGGACGATCTGGGCATCGCTGGACTTGCCGGGGCGACGGGTGCGGCCCTCGGGCTTGCCCCACGGGGTGACCGGGTGGCGACCACCGGAGGTCTTGCCCTCACCACCACCGTGCGGGTGGTCGACCGGGTTCATGACGACACCGCGGACGGTCGGGCGCTTGCCCTTCCAGCGCATGCGGCCGGCCTTGCCCCAGTTGATGTTCGACTGCTCGGCGTTGCCGACCTCGCCGATCGTGGCCCGGCAGCGGACGTCGACGTTGCGGATCTCCCCCGACGGCATGCGCAGCTGCGCGTTCGTGCCCTCGCGGGCGACGAGACGGACGCTGGTGCCGGCGGACCGGGCGATCTTGGCGCCGCCACCGGGACGGAGCTCGATGGCGTGCACGACCGTGCCGACCGGGATGTTGCGCAGCGGGAGGTTGTTCCCGGGCTTGATGTCGGCGCCGGGACCGTTCTCGATGACGTCACCCTGCGACAGCTTGTTGGGGGCGATGATGTAGCGCTTCTCGCCGTCCACGTAGTGCAGCAGCGCGATGCGCGCGGTGCGGTTGGGGTCGTACTCGATGTGCGCGACCTTGGCGTTCACGCCGTCCTTGTCGTGACGGCGGAAGTCGATGAGGCGGTAGGCGCGCTTGTGGCCGCCACCCTGGTGACGGGTGGTGATGCGGCCAGCGTTGTTGCGGCCGCCCTTCTTCGTCAGGGGGCGCACCAGCGACTTCTCGGGGGTGTCGCGCGTGACCTCGACGAAGTCGGCGACCGAGGAGCCGCGGCGACCGGGGGTCGTCGGCTTGTACTTGCGGATGGCCATGTCAGTCAGTCCTCGAGATCACGCGGCCGGACCGAAGATGTCGATCGTGCCCTCGCGGAGGGTGACGATCGCACGCTTCGTGTCCTTGCGCTTGCCGGTGCCGTACCGCGTGCGACGAGTCTTGCCCACACGGTTGATGATGTTGACGCCCTTGGGGGCGACCTTGACGCCGAAGACCTTCTCGACCGCGATCTTGATCTCGGTCTTCGAGGCGCGCGGGTCGACGAGGAAGGTGTACTTCCCGTCCTCCTGCAGGCCGTAGGACTTCTCGCTGACGACCGGCGCGACGAGGATGTCGCGCGGGTCCTTGCCGACGTGGGCGAAGTCGTGCTCGCTCATGCCGTGGCCTCCTCGTCGGTCGTGGTGGCGGGGGTCCCGGCGGTGCCGGTGCCGAGGCGGTGCTCGACGAACTCCTGCAGGGCGGGGCCCACGAAGACGACGTCGTCACTGACCAGCACGTCGTAGGTGTTGAGCTGGTCGACGGCCAGGACGTGCAGGCCCGAGAGGTTCCGGACGCTCTTCCAGGACACGTCGTCCTCGCGGCTCACGAGCACGAGCAGGTTCGCCCGGGTGCTGACGTGGCCGAGCGCGGTGCGGGCCGAGGCGGCCGACGGGGTCTCCCCCGTGACGAGGGCCTCGAGCACGTGGATGCGGCCGTGGCGCGCCCGGTCGGACAGCGACCCGCGCAGGGCGGCCGCGATCATCTTCTTGGGCGTGCGCTGGCTGTAGTCGCGCGGCACGGGGCCGTGCACGACGCCGCCGCCGGTGAACTGGGGCGCACGGGTCGAGCCCTGGCGGGCGCGGCCGGTGCCCTTCTGGCGGTAGGGCTTGCGGCCACCGCCGGACACCTCGGCGCGCGTCTTGGTCTTGTGCGTGCCCTGGCGCGCCGCGGCGAGCTGGGCGACGACGACCTGGTGGATGAGCGGCACGTTGGTCTGCACGCCGAAGAGCTCGGCCGGCAGGTCGACGGTGCGCGGGCTCGAGCCGTCGGCCGCGAGGACGGGGACAGTCAGCGAGGCCGTGGTCTCCGCGGTCGAGGCGGCGGGCGCCTGCGTGGTGGTGGTCATCTCAGGCCTCCTTCTTGCTGGCGGTCTTGACGAGCACGACCGAGTTGCGGGGGCCGGGGACGGCGCCCTTGACGAGCAGGTAGCCGCGCTCGACGTCGACCGCGTGCACCTGCAGGTTCTGGGTGGTCTGGCGGTCGTGGCCCATCCGCCCCGCCATGCGCATGCCCTTGAAGACACGGCCGGGGGTGGAGGCGCCACCGATGGAGCCGGGCTTGCGGTGGTTGCGGTGGGAACCGTGGGAGGCGCTGACGCCCTTGAAGCCGTGACGCTTCATGACGCCGGCGGTGCCCTTGCCCTTGGTGGTCCCGACGACGTCGACGAACTGGCCCTCGGTGAAGGTGTCGAGCCCGACCTCCTGGCCGAGGTCGTAGGCACCGGTGGTGCGGACCTCGACGAGGTGGCGGCGCGGCGGGGTGCCCGCGCGCTCGAACACCCCGGACATGGGCTTGTTCACCTTGCGGGGGTCGATGCGGCCGTAACCCAGCTGCACCGCGGCGTAGCCGTCCTTGTCCGCGGTCTTCACGTCGGTGACGACGTTGCCGGCGACCTCGACGACCGTGACGGGGACGAGCACGTTGTCCGCGCCCCAGACCTGGGTCATGCCCAGCTTGCGGCCCAGCAGGGCCCGCACTTCTCTCTCAGTGGTCACGAGTCAGATCCCTCAGAGCTTGATCTCGATGTCGACGCCCGCGGGGAGGTCGAGCCGCATGAGCGAGTCCACCGTCTTGGGCGTCGGGTCCAGGATGTCGATGAGCCGCTTGTGGGTGCGCATCTCGAAGTGCTCGCGGCTGTCCTTGTACTTGTGCGGCGAGCGGATGACGCAGTAGACGTTCTTCTCCGTCGGCAGCGGCACGGGGCCGGCCACGGAGGCGCCGGTACGGATGACCGTCTCGACGATCTTGCGCGCCGAGGAGTCGATCACCTCGTGGTCGTAGGCCTTGAGCCTGATGCGGATCTTCTGTCCCGCCATGCGTCGTCCACTCTCTCTCTTCGGTACCGGTTCCCGGCCTCTCGGGGCCGCCATCCGGTGGTCGTGCTCTGGTCTGGTGGGGCCGTGGTCCTGGCCCGGAGCCCGACCCCCGCGCCCGGGCGTGTCGGCCCTGGATCGGTCTGGTCGGTGTACGTCGTGCTGCCACCCCCCGGTCCTGGGGACCGTTGGTGGGCACCGGGGTGCGCCGGGCAACCGCGACAGTCTGTCAGACGTGCGCGCCACGACCAAACCGGCCGGGTGCCCCGCCGTGCGCCCCTCCCCCGCCGGCGGCGGGGGCCCGGACGCACGACAGCGGCGCCCCGGGTGACCGGGGCGCCGCCGAAGGCGTGTCAGGCGTTGATCTTGGTGACGCGGCCTGCGCCGACGGTGCGGCCACCCTCGCGGATGGCGAAGCGCAGACCCTGCTCCATGGCGATCGGCTGGATCAGCGCGACCGTCATCGAGGTGTCGTCGCCGGGCATGACCATCTCGGTGCCCTCGGGCAGCGTGATGACGCCGGTGACGTCGGTGGTGCGGAAGTAGAACTGGGGACGGTAGTTCGAGTAGAACGGGTTGTGACGCCCGCCCTCGTCCTTGCTCAGGATGTAGACCTGGGCCTCGAAGTCCGTGTGGGGCGTGATGGAGCCGGGCTTGACGACGACCTGGCCGCGCTCGACGTCCTCGCGCTTGATGCCGCGCAGGAGCAGACCGACGTTCTCGCCCGCACGGGCCTCGTCGAGCAGCTTGCGGAACATCTCGACACCGGTGACGGTCGTGCGGGTGGAGGAGTCCTTGATGCCGACGATCTCCACCTCCTCGTTCACCTTGAGGATGCCGCGCTCGGCGCGGCCGGTCACGACGGTGCCGCGGCCGGTGATCGTGAAGACGTCCTCGATCGGCATGAGGAACGGCTGGTCGACGGCACGCTCGGGCTCGGGGATGGCGGTGTCGACCGCGTCCATGAGCTCGAGGAGCTTGTCGCCCCACTCCTTGTCGCCCTCCAGCGCCTTGAGCGCGGAGACGCGGACGACGGGCAGGTCGTCACCGGGGAACTCGTACTGGTTGAGCAGGTCGCGGACCTCGACCTCGACGAGCTCGAGGATCTCCTCGTCGTCCACCATGTCGGCCTTGTTGAGGGCGACGACGATGTAGGGGACGCCGACCTGGCGGGCCAGGAGCACGTGCTCCTTGGTCTGCGGCATGGGGCCGTCGGTGGCGGCGACGACCAGGATCGCACCGTCCATCTGAGCCGCACCGGTGATCATGTTCTTGATGTAGTCGGCGTGACCGGGGCAGTCGACGTGCGCGTAGTGGCGCGTCTCGGTCTGGTACTCGACGTGCGCGATCGAGATCGTGATGCCGCGCTCGCGCTCCTCCGGGGCCTTGTCGATCTGGTCGAACGCCGAGGCGGCGTTCAGGTCCGGGTACTTGTCGTGGAGCACCTTGGTGATGGCCGCGGTCAGCGTCGTCTTGCCATGGTCGATGTGACCGATGGTGCCGATGTTGACGTGCGGCTTGGTCCGCTCGAACTTCGCCTTAGCCACTGGGGCTCCTCCTCGGACTGTTCTCCGCCGACGGGTTCGCCCGACGGTGGTGGTAGGTGTGCCGTGCTCTGGTGGTCTCGTTCAGTCGTGCTGGGCAGACGTGCTGTCCACGGCCGGTCACAGACTAGACCGACCGCGAGGTCTCACTCGCCGCGGATCTTCTTGACGATCTCGTCGGCGACGTTGCGGGGGACCTCCGCGTAGGAGTCGAACTGCATCGTGTAGACCGCGCGGCCCTGGGTGCGGGAGCGCAGGTCGCCGACGTAGCCGAACATCTCCGACAGCGGCACCGTGGCCTTGACGCTCTTGGCGCCGGACACGTCGTCCATGGACTGCATGTGCCCGCGGCGGGAGTTGATGTCGCCGATGACGTCGCCCATGTACTCCTCGGGCGTGCGCACCTCCACGGCCATGATCGGCTCGAGCAGGACGGGGTCCGCCCGGCGGGCCGCCTCCTTGAAGCCGGCGGAGCCGGCGATCTTGAAGGCGAGCTCGGAGGAGTCGACGTCGTGGGCCGCACCGTCGGTCAGCGTCGCGCGGACACCGACCATCGGGTAGCCGGCCAGCACGCCGACCTGCATCGCGTCCTGGAAGCCGGCGTCCACGCTCGGGATGTACTCGCGGGGCACCCGGCCACCGGTCACCTTGTTGTCGAACTGGTAGGTCGCGTCCTCGTCCTCGGCGTCGACCAGCGGCTCGATGGTGAACTGGATCTTGGCGAACTGCCCGGACCCACCGGTCTGCTTCTTGTGGGTGTACGAGTACTTCTCGACCGCGCGGCGGATGGTCTCGCGGTAGGCGACCTGGGGCTTGCCGACGTTCGCCTCGACCTTGAACTCGCGCCGCATGCGGTCCACGAGGATATCGAGGTGGAGCTCGCCCATGCCCTTGATGATGGTCTGGCCGGTCTCCTCGTCCTGCTCGACCTGGAAGGTGGGGTCCTCCTCGGCCAGCTTCTGGATGGCGATGGAGAGCTTCTCCTGGTCGGACTTGGTCTTCGGCTCGATGGCCACCGAGATGACCGGCGCCGGGAACGTCATCGACTCCAGCACGACCTGGTCGGACGGGTCGCACAGGGTGTCCCCCGTGGTCGTGTCCTTGAGGCCGATCATCGCGTAGATGTGGCCCGCCTGGGCCTCGTCGACCGGGTTCTCCTTGTTGGAGTGCATCTGGAAGAGCTTGCCGATGCGCTCCTTCTTGCCCTTGGTCGAGTTGACGACGCCGGAGCCGGCCGCGACCTTGCCGGAGTAGACCCGGACGTAGGTGAGCTTGCCGAAGAACGGGTGCGTGGCGACCTTGAAGGCCAGCGCCGAGAAGGGCTCGGAGGCGTCCGGCTTGCGGATGATCTCCTTCTCCTCGTCGCGGACGTCGTGGCCGATCATCGGCGGGACGTCCAGCGGCGTGGGCAGGTAGTCGAGCACCGCGTCGAGCATGGGCTGGACGCCCTTGTTCTTGAACGCGGAGCCGCACAGCACCGGGTAGACCTCGGAGGCGATCGTCATCTTGCGGATGGCGCCCTTGATCTCCTCGGGCGTCAGCTCCTCGCCGGCGAGGTACTTCTCGAGCAGCTCGTCGTCGGCCTCGGAGATGGTCTCGATGAGGGCGGCGCGGTACTCCGCGGCCTGGTCGGCCAGGTCGGCCGGGATCTCCTCGACCTCGTAGGCCTCGCCCTTGCCGGTGTCGCCGCGCCAGGTGAGGGCGCGCATGTAGACCAGGTCCACGACGCCGAGGAAGTCGTTCTCCGCGCCGATGGGCAGCTGGATGACCAGCGGCTTGGCGCCGAGGCGGTCGACGATGGTCTTCACCGTGAAGAAGAAGTCCGCGCCGAGCTTGTCCATCTTGTTGACGAAGCAGATGCGCGGGACGTCGTACTTGTCGGCCTGGCGCCAGACGGTCTCGGACTGGGGCTCGACGCCCTCCTTGCCGTCGAACACCGCGACGGCGCCGTCGAGCACGCGCAGGCTCCGCTCGACCTCGACGGTGAAGTCGACGTGGCCGGGCGTGTCGATGATGTTGATCTGGGTGCCTTCCCAGAAGCAGGTCGTCGCGGCCGACGTGATGGTGATGCCGCGCTCCTGCTCCTGCTCCATCCAGTCCATCGTCGCGGCGCCGTCGTGCACCTCGCCGATCTTGTAGTTGATCCCGGTGTAGAACAGGATCCGCTCGGTCGTGGTGGTCTTGCCGGCGTCGATGTGCGCCATGATCCCGATGTTGCGGACCTTGGTGAGGTCGGTCAGGACGTCCTGAGCCACGGTGGGCCTTCCTCGTTGCGGGGCTGTCTGGTGGAGCTGGCCGTCATCGGCCGTGAGGGGCCGACCCAGGTAGGTCGGCCCCCGGAGGGGCCCCGCGAGAGGCGGGGCACCGTGGGAGCGGGCGGCGCCTCGTGGGCGCCGCCGGGCTCACCAGCGGTAGTGCGCGAAGGCCTTGTTCGACTCGGCCATCTTGTGCATGTCCTCGCGACGCTTGACCGAGGCACCGAGGCCGTTGCTGGCGTCGAGGATCTCGTTCATGAGGCGCTCGGTCATGGTCTTCTCGCGACGGGCGCGGGAGAAGCCGACGAGCCAGCGCAGGGCCAGCGTCGTGGAGCGCGCGGGGCGCACGTCGACCGGGACCTGGTAGGTCGAGCCGCCGACGCGGCGGGAGCGGACCTCGAGGGCGGGCTTGACGTTGTCGAGCGCGCGCTTGAGGAGGATCACCGGGTCGTTGCCGGTCTTGGCGCGGGCACCCTCGAGGGCGCCGTACACCGTTCGCTCGGCGACGGACTTCTTGCCGTCGAGGAGCACCTTGTTCACCAGCTGCGTGACCAGCGGCGAGTGGTACACCGGGTCGACGACGAGCGGACGCTTGGGAGCGGGGCCCTTACGAGGCATCAGCTCTTCTCCTTCTTCGCGCCGTAGCGCGAGCGGGCCTGCTTGCGGTTCTTGACGCCCTGGGTGTCGAGGGAGCCGCGGACGATCTTGTACCGGACGCCGGGCAGGTCCTTCACCCGGCCGCCGCGCACGAGCACCATGGAGTGCTCCTGAAGGTTGTGGCCGACACCGGGGATGTAGGCGGTGACCTCGATGCCGTTGCTCAGACGCACGCGAGCGACCTTGCGCAGGGCAGAGTTCGGCTTCTTGGGCGTGGTCGTGTAGACGCGGGTGCAGACGCCACGGCGCTGGGGAGACCCCTTGAGCGCGGGCGTGCTGTTCTTCACCGGCTTGTCCTGGCGGCCCTTGCGGACCAGCTGCTGGATCGTGGGCACCGCTGCGGTACTCCCTACTGGATTGTCTGGTGGTGTGCCTGGTCGGCGGATCGGGCTTTGACCCCCGCACCCGGGCGTGTCGCGCTCGTGCACCTCGTGCTGCCGAGGCACGCGCGATGACCCGGTCCGACCGGGCGACTCGGGAGAGGGTACCTATCCCGGGTCGCGATGGTCAAAACGCCCCGTGGTCAGGACGCCCGATGGTCAGGACGCCCCGTGATCGGGCGCCCTGGTGGTCAGGACGCCTGCGCGGGCCGGCACCCCTGTCACCAGGGGTGCCGGCCCGACGGAGGGATCAGCGGTAGCTGCCGCCGAAATCGAGGTCCTCGAGCGGCACGGCCTGCCCGCTCCCGGACCCGAACGCCGCGTAGTCGGAGTCGTCGTAGCTGGGCAGCGTGTACATGGCTGCCTTCGCCTCCTCGGTCGGCTCGACCGTCACGTCGCGGTAGCGCGCAAGACCGGTGCCGGCGGGGATCAGCTTGCCGATGATGACGTTCTCCTTGAGCCCGACCAGCGGGTCGGACTTGGCGTTCATCGCCGCGTCCGTGAGCACCCGGGTGGTCTCCTGGAACGAGGCCGCGGACAGCCACGACTCCGTCGCCAGGGAGGCCTTGGTGATGCCCATGAGCTCGGGCCGGCCGGAGGCCGGCTTGCCGCCGCTGCGCACGACCTCGCGGTTGGTCGTCTCGAAGCGCGTGCGCTCCGTCAGCTCCCCCGGCAGCAGGTTCGCGTCGCCGGAGTCGATGATCGTCACCCGCTTGAGCATCTGGCGGACGATGACCTCGATGTGCTTGTCGTGGATCGTCACGCCCTGGCTGCGGTAGACGCGCTGGACC
Organism: Aquipuribacter hungaricus; assembly: GCF_037860755.1. NCBI lineage: Bacteria > Bacillati > Actinomycetota > Actinomycetes > Micrococcales > Intrasporangiaceae > Aquipuribacter > Aquipuribacter hungaricus. The sequence continues at coordinate 9,960 of NZ_JBBEOI010000022.1, forward strand.
TCGTCCACCAGGTGCTGCTGCACCTTGCGAGGCCCGAGCAGGCGGAGGACCTGCTTGGGGTCGACGACGCCCGCGGTTAGCTGCTGGCCGACGACGACGCTCTCGCCGTCCTTGACCAGGAGCTTGGAGCGCGAGCTGACGGGGACCTCGATCTCGTCGGCGCCGTCGTCCGGCACCAGCGTGACCGCAGTGACCACGTCGTTGTCGTTGCGCTCCAGCCGCACGCGGCCGGTGACCTCGGCGATGGGCGCGTTCCCCTTGGGGGTGCGCGCCTCGAAGAGCTCGACGACGCGGGGCAGACCCTGCGTGATGTCGTCGCCGGCCACACCACCGGTGTGGAAGGTGCGCATGGTCAGCTGCGTGCCGGGCTCGCCGATCGACTGGGCCGCGACGATGCCGACGGCCTCGCCGATGTCGACGAGCTTGCCGGCGGCCAGGGAGCGGCCGTAGCAGAGCGCGCAGGTGCCGACGTGGGACTCGCAGGTGAGGACCGAGCGGACCTTGACCTCGTGCACCCCCGCCGCGACGAGCCGGTCGATGACGACATCGCCGAGGTCGGTGTTCGCGGTGGCGACGACCTCGCCGTCGACCTCCACGTCCGTGGCCAGGCTGCGGGCGTAGACCGTGGACTCGACGTGCTCGTCCTTGACGAGGACGCCCTCGGCGTTCTCCGTCGCGATCGGCATGACGAGGCCGCGCTCGGTGCCGCAGTCCTCCTCGCGGACGATGACGTCCTGGCTGACGTCCACCAGACGACGGGTGAGGTACCCGGAGTCGGCGGTGCGCAGGGCGGTGTCCGCCAGGCCCTTGCGGGCACCGTGCGTGGAGATGAAGAACTCCAGCACGGACAGGCCCTCGCGGAAGTTCGCCTTGATCGGACGGACGATGATCTCGCCCTTCGGGTTGGCGACGAGGCCGCGCATGCCCGCGATCTGGCGCATCTGCATCATGTTGCCCCGGGCGCCCGAGGTGACCATGCGGTAGATGGTGTTGGTGTCGGTGAGGTTGTCCTCCATGGCCTGGGAGACCTCGTCGGTCGCCTGGGTCCAGATCTCGATCAGCTCACCACGACGCTCGTCGTCGGTGATCAGACCGCGCTCGTACTGGCTCTGGACCTTGTCGGCGCGCGCCTCGTAGGCCTCGAGGATCTCGGCCTTGTTGGACGGCGGGACGACGTCGGACAGGGCGACCGTGGTGCCCGAGCGGGTGGCCCAGTGGAACCCGGCCTCCTTGAGGGCGTCCAGGGACGCGGCGACCTGCACCTTGGGGAAGCGCTCGGCGAGGTCGTAGACGATCGAGCTGAGCTTCTTCTTGTCCACCGTGTAGTTGACGAAGGGGAAGTCCAGCGGGAGCGCCTCGTTGAACAGCGTCCGGCCGAGCGTGGTCTTCAGGCGGATGGTCTCGCCCTCGACGTAGCCCTCCGGCGCCACCCAGCCCAGCGGCGGCACGAGGTCGGGGATCTTGATCTCGACCATGGAGCCGACGTGGATCTCCTTGCGGTCCAGGGCCATGAGGGCCTCGGAGACCGAGGAGAAGGAGCGGCCCGTGCCGGGGGCGTCCTCGGGCATGTCCTTCGTCAGGTGGTACAGCCCGATGATCATGTCCTGGGTGGGCATGGTGACCGGCCGGCCGTCCGACGGCTTGAGGATGTTGTTGCTGGACAGCATGAGGATGCGGGCCTCGGCCTGCGCCTCCGCGGACAGCGGCAGGTGCACGGCCATCTGGTCGCCGTCGAAGTCGGCGTTGAACGCCGTGCAGACGAGCGGGTGGATCTGGATGGCCTTGCCCTCGACCAGCTGGGGCTCGAAGGCCTGGATGCCGAGGCGGTGCAGCGTGGGCGCACGGTTCAGCAGCACGGGGTGCTCGCTGATGACCTCCTCCAGCACGTCCCACACGACCGAGCGCGAGCGCTCGACCATCCGCTTGGCGGACTTGATGTTCTGCGCGTGGTTGAGGTCGACCAGGCGCTTCATGACGAAGGGCTTGAACAGCTCCAGCGCCATCTGCTTGGGCAGGCCGCACTGGTGCAGCTTGAGCTGTGGGCCGACGACGATGACCGAGCGGCCGGAGTAGTCGACACGCTTGCCGAGCAGGTTCTGGCGGAAGCGCCCCTGCTTGCCCTTGAGCATGTCGGACAGCGACTTGAGCGCACGGTTGCCGGGGCCCGTGACGGGCCGGCCGCGGCGGCCGTTGTCGAACAGCGCGTCGACGGCCTCCTGGAGCATGCGCTTCTCGTTGTTGACGATGATCTCGGGCGCACCGAGGTCGAGGAGCCGCTTGAGGCGGTTGTTCCGGTTGATGACCCGGCGGTAGAGGTCGTTGAGGTCGGAGGTCGCGAAGCGGCCACCGTCCAGCTGGACCATCGGGCGCAGGTCCGGCGGGATCACCGGGACGCAGTCCAGCACCATGCCCATGGGCGAGTTGGTGGTGGACAGGAACGCGCTGACGACCTTGAGCCGCTTGAGCGCACGGGTCTTCTTCTGGCCCTTGCCGGTGGCGATGGTCTCGCGCAGCGAGGCCGCCTCGGCGTCCAGGTCGAAGGTCTCCAGGCGCTTCTGCAGCGCCGCGGCACCCATCCCGCCCTCGAAGTACATGCCGAAGCGGAGCCGCATCTCGCGGTACAGCTGCTCGTCGCCCTCGAGGTCCTGGACCTTGAGGTTCTTGAAGCGGTCCCAGACGGCCTCGAGCTTGTCGAGCTCCTGGGTCGCGCGACGGCGCATCTGCGACATCTCGCGCTCGGCGCCCTCGCGCACCTTGCGGCGCACGTCGGCCTTGGCGCCCTCGGCCTCGAGCTCGGCCAGGTCCCCCTCGAGGCGCTTGGCGCGCTCGTCGATCTCGGCGTCGCGACGGCGCTCGATCTCGCCCTTCTCGTTGAGGATGCCCGTCTCCAGGCTCGACAGGTCGCGGTGGCGCGCCTCGTCGTCGACCGAGGTGATCATGTAGGCGGCGAAGTAGATGACCTTCTCGAGGTCCTTCGGCGCGAGGTCGAGCAGGTAGCCCAGACGGCTGGGGACACCCTTGAAGTACCAGATGTGGGTGACGGGGGCGGCGAGCTCGATGTGGCCCATCCGCTCACGGCGCACCTTGGCGCGAGTCACCTCGACGCCGCAGCGCTCGCAGATGATCCCCTTGAACCGGACACGCTTGTACTTGCCGCAGTAGCACTCCCAGTCCCGGGTGGGACCGAAGATCTTCTCGCAGAAGAGCCCGTCCTTCTCCGGCTTGAGCGTGCGGTAGTTGATGGTCTCGGGCTTCTTGACCTCGCCGTGCGACCACGCACGGATGTTGTCGGCGGTGGCCAGACCGATGCGGAGCTCGTCGAAGAAGTTGACGTCGAGCACAGGTTCCTTCTCTCGTTGCGTTCAGTCGCTCGTCACGGGGTGGGGGCCAGGCGGCCGGCCGGTCGGGCCGGCCGCCTCGCCCCCGGTGGGGTCGTCAGACCTCTTCGACGCTGCTCGGCTCCCGCCGGGACAGGTCGATGCCGAGCTCCTCGGCCGCGCGGAACACGTCGTCGTCGGAGTCCCGCATCTCGATCGACGTGCCGTCGCTGGACAGCACCTCGACGTTGAGACACAGGGACTGCATCTCCTTGATGAGGACCTTGAACGACTCCGGGATGCCCGGCTCAGGGATGTTGTCGCCCTTGACGATGGCCTCGTACACCTTGACGCGGCCGATGACGTCGTCCGACTTGATGGTGAGCAGCTCCTGCAGCGCGTAGCTCGCGCCGTACGCCTCGAGCGCCCACACCTCCATCTCGCCGAACCGCTGACCGCCGAACTGCGCCTTACCACCCAGCGGCTGCTGCGTGATCATCGAGTACGGGCCGGTCGAGCGGGCGTGGATCTTGTCGTCGACCAGGTGGTGCAGCTTGAGGATGTACATGTAGCCGACGGACACCGGCTCGGGGAACGGCTCGCCGGAGCGGCCGTCGAGCAGGCGCGCCTTGCCGTCGGCGTCGACCAGGCGGTCGCCGTCGCGGTTCGGCAGCGTCGAGCTGAGCAGGCCGGTGACCTCGTCCTCGGTCGCCCCGTCGAAGACCGGGCTGGCGACGTTGGTCCCCGGCGCGACCTCGCGGACGCTGTCGGGCATGCGCGCCGCCCACTCCGGACCACCCTCGATCTTCCAGCCCTGGCTGGCGATCCAGCCGAGGTGGAGCTCGAGGACCTGGCCGATGTTCATGCGGCCGGGCACGCCGAGCGGGTTGAGGATGATGTCGACCGGGGTGCCGTCCTCGAGGAACGGCATGTCCTCCACGGGCAGGATCTTGGAGATGACGCCCTTGTTGCCGTGGCGGCCGGCCAGCTTGTCGCCGTCGGTGATCTTGCGCTTCTGGGCGACGTAGACCCGGACCAGCTGGTTGACGCCCGGCGGGAGCTCGTCGCCCTCGTCGCGGTCGAACAGCCGGACGCCGATGACGGTGCCGGTCTCGCCGTGGGGCACCTTGAGGCTGGTGTCGCGGACCTCGCGGGCCTTCTCGCCGAAGATGGCGCGCAGGAGGCGCTCCTCGGGGGTGAGCTCGGTCTCGCCCTTGGGTGTGACCTTGCCGACGAGGATGTCGCCCGGGACGACCTCGGCACCGATGCGGATGATCCCGCGCTCGTCGAGGTCCGCGAGGACCTCCTCGCCGACGTTGGGGATGTCCCGCGTGATCTCCTCGGGCCCGAGCTTGGTGTCGCGGGCGTCGACCTCGTGCTCCTCGATGTGGATCGAGGAGAGGACGTCGTCCTGCACCAGGCGCTGGCTGAGGATGATGGCGTCCTCGTAGTTGAGGCCCTCCCACGGCATGAACGCCACGAGGAGGTTGCGGCCCAGGGCCATCTCGCCGCCGTCGGTCGAGGGACCGTCGGCGAGGATGCTGCCGGCCTCGACGCGCTGGCCGGAGTCCACCAGGACGCGCTGGTTGTAGCTGGTGCCCTGGTTGGAGCGGCGGAACTTGTGCACCCGGTAGGTGCGGTAGGCCCCGTCGTCCTGCGCGATCGTCACGGCGTCGGCCGCGACCTCGTGCACCACTCCCCCGGCCTCGGCCACGACGACGTCGCCGCCGTCGACCGCGGCGCGCAGCTCCATGCCGGTGCCGACGAACGGCGCCTCGGCACGGACCAGCGGGACGGCCTGGCGCTGCATGTTGGAGCCCATGAGCGCGCGGTTGGAGTCGTCGTGCTCGAGGAACGGGATCATCGCGGTGGCGACCGAGGAGATCTGCCGCGCCGAGACGTCCATGAAGTCGACGTCGCCGCCGTGGACGTAGTCGACCTCGCCGAACCGGGTCCGGACGAGCACGCGCTCCTCGGCGAAGCGGCTGTCGGCGTCGAGCGGGGCGTTGGCCTGCGCGACGACGAAGTTGTCCTCCTCGTCGGCGGTGAGGTACTGGACCTCGTCGCTGACGACGCCGTCGAGGACCTTGCGGTACGGGGTCTCGACGAAGCCGAAGGAGTTGATGCGGGCGTACGTGGCGAGCGAGCCGATCAGGCCGATGTTCGGGCCCTCGGGGGTCTCGATCGGGCACATGCGGCCGTAGTGCGACGGGTGCACGTCGCGCACCTCGAAGCCGGCGCGGTCGCGGGACAGACCACCCGGGCCCAGCGCGGACAGACGACGCTTGTGCGTCAGGCCGGCGAGCGGGTTGTTCTGGTCCATGAACTGCGACAGCTGGGAGGTCCCGAAGAACTCCTTGATCGCCGCGACGACGGGCCGGATGTTGATGAGGCTCTGCGGGGTGATGGCCTCCACGTCGGAGGTCGTCATCCGCTCGCGCACGACGCGCTCCATCCGCGACAGGCCGGTGCGGACCTGGTTCTGGATGAGCTCGCCGACGCTGCGCAGGCGACGGTTGCCGAAGTGGTCGATGTCGTCGACCTCGACCCGCAGCTCGACGGGCTCGCCGACCTTGTGCCCGGACATGGTGCGCTGGTCCTCGCCGCCGGAGGAGGCGTTGTGGTGCAGCGTCACCAGGTACTTCAGGGTGGCCACGATGTCCGCGAGGGACAGCGTGGAGTCCGCGAGCGGCTTGTCGACGCCCAGCTTGCGGTTGAGCTTGTAGCGCCCCACCTTGGCCAGGTCGTACCGCTTGGGGTTGAAGTACAGGTTGTCGAGCAGGGTCTGCGCCGCCTCGCGCGTGGGCGGCTCGCCCGGGCGCAGCTTGCGGTACAGGTCCAGCAGGGCCGCGTCGGAGTCGGCCGTGGTGTCCTTGTCCAGCGTGGCGAGCATGGAGTCGTAGCCCGAGAACTCGTCCCGGATCTCCTGCTCGGACATGCCGAGCGCCTTGAGGAAGACCGTGACCGACTGCTTGCGCTTGCGGTCCACGCGCACGCCGACGGCGTCGCGCTTGTCGATCTCGAACTCGAGCCAGGCGCCGCGGCTCGGGATGAGCTTGGCGGTGAAGACGTCCTTGTCGGACGTCTTGTCGCGGACGCGCTCGAAGTAGGCGCCGGGCGAGCGGACCAGCTGCGACACCACGACACGCTCGGTGCCGTTGATGACGAAGGTGCCGCGGTCGGTCATGAGCGGGAAGTCGCCCATGAAGACCGTCTGGCTCTTGATCTCGCCGGTGGTCATGTTCATGAACTCCGCGGTGACGAAGAGCGGCGCCGCGTAGGTCATGTCCTTCTCGCGGCACTCCTCGACGGAGTACTTGGCGGGTTCGAAGCGGTGGTCCCGGAACGACAGGGACATCGTCTCCGAGAAGTCCTCGATGGGAGAGATCTCCTCGAAGATCTCGGCGAGGCCGGACTTGCCGGCGTCCTCACCGAGGGCCTCGACCCGGGCGACGTAGCTGTCGTTCCCGAGGAGCCAGTCGAAGCTCTCCGTCTGCAGGGCCAGGAGGTCGGGGACCTCCAGCGGCTCACGGATCTTGGCGAAAGAGGGGCGGGGGTTCACCGGTACGGGCTGTACACGAGGAGCGGGCGCGGTGCGCGAGGCGACCAAGACGGGTCCTTCCAGCGGCCTGCTGTTTGGTTTTCGTTGCATGGCTGACACCCCTGGTCAAGCCAGGGGGGCTCAGAGGGTGGGCAGCAAAGGACAACGATAGGACGTGTCCCGGTGCAAGGCAAATCGCCCCGCCCCCCGTGGAGCTCTCCGCGGGGGGCGGGGCGATCAGGCTGCCGGGCGTGCCCGGCGGGAGATCAGGAGCAGGTCGTCACTTGACGGTGACGGTGGCGCCGGCGCCCTCGAGCTTGGCCTTGGCGGCCTCGGCGGCGTCCTTGTCGACCTTCTCCAGGACGGCCTTGGGGGCGGCGTCGACGAGGTCCTTGGCCTCCTTGAGGCCCAGGCTCGTGAGGGCGCGCACCTCCTTGATGACCTGGATCTTCTTCTCGCCGGCAGCCTCGAGGACGACGTCGAACTCGTCCTGCTCGGCGACCTCCTCGGCGGCGGCGCCACCGGCACCACCGGCGGCCGCGACGGCGACCGGGGCGGCGGCGGTGACCTCGAACGTCTCCTCGAACTTCTTCACGAAGTCGGAGAGCTCGAGGAGGGTCATGTCCTTGAACTGCTCGAGCAGCTCGTCGGCGGAGAGCTTCGCCATGGTGTGTCCTTCTTCCTGGTGGGGTGGTGCGGGGCCGCGTCAGGCGGTCGCGCGTGCGGTGCGGTCTGGGTGGTGCGGGTGCTGCAGGTGCTGCGCGTGCAGGTGGTGCGGGGGACGCGGCCTCCTCAGGCCGCGGCCTCCTCCTGCTCGCGCTTGGCCCGCAGCGCGTCGACCGTGCGGGCGGCCTGGGCGAGCGGGGCGGCTGCCATGTAGACGGCCTTGGACAGCGGGGCCTTCATGGCCCCGGCGAGCTTGGCGAGGAGCACCTCGCGCGGCTCGAGGTCAGCCAGCCTGCGCAGCCCCTCGGCGTCGATGGCGCGGCCGTCGAGCACGCCGCCCTTGATGACGAGGGCGGGCGCCTCCCGGCCGAAGTCCCGCAGGCCCTTGGCCGCCTCGACCGGGTCACCGGTGACGAAGGCGATGGCCGTGGGGCCCTTGAGGGCGTCCGCGTCGAGACCCTCGAAGCCGGCCTGCTCGGCCGCGATCTTCGTGAGGGTGTTCTTGACGACCGCGTAGGTCGCGTTGTCGCCGAGGGCGACACGCAGCCGGGTCAGCTGGGAGACGGTGAGCCCGCGGTACTCGGTGAGGACGGCGGCGTTCGAGGCGCGGAACAGGTCCGCGAGCTCGGCGACGGCGTCGACCTTCTCCTGGGTGGGCATGGATGTTCCTTCCGTCTGCGACGGGGCCCGCGTGCGCGGTCCCGACCGAACGGAGCAGCCCTGACATGACGGACGCCCCGGCGCGAGGCACGGGGCGTCGGTGCCCGCTCGCGGGCTCCTGCTCTGCACCTGCGCGGGCCGTCCGGGCTGTCCCGGCTCCTTCGACCACCCCGGAGGGCGGCGACCAACGGTCTTCGGTACGCCGAGGGTACGGGCGCGGGGCGCGTGCGGCCAAATCGCCCGTCCCCGGGGACGGGCGAGGGCCCCGACCGCAGCGGTCGGGGCCCTCGTCGTGCAGGGGGTGCTCAGGCCTGGACGGGCTCCACCGCGCCGCTGGCCGTGGGGTCGACGGGGATGCCGGGGCCCATGGTCGCCGCGACGGTCGCCTTCTTGACGTAGCGGCCCTTCGCGGCGGCCGGCTTGAGACGCATGACCTCGTCCATGGCGGCGGCGTAGTTCTCGAGGAGCTTGGCCTCGTCGAACGACGTCTTGCCGATGATGAAGTGGAGGTTGGAGTGCTTGTCCACGCGGAACTCGATCTTGCCGCCCTTGATCTCCGTGACGGCCTTGGCGACGTCCATGGTCACCGTGCCGGTCTTCGGGTTGGGCATGAGGCCGCGGGGGCCGAGCACCTTGCCGAGCCGGCCGACCTTGCCCATGAGGTCCGGGGTGGCCACGACGGCGTCGAAGTCGAGCCAGCCGCCCTGGATGCGCTCGAGCAGGTCGTCGCTGCCGACGTGGTCGGCGCCGGCCTCGAGGGCCTGCTGCGCACGCTCACCGGTGGCGAAGACAAGGACGCGGGCGGTCTTGCCGGTGCCGTTCGGCAGGTTGACGGTGCCGCGGACCATCTGGTCCGCCTTGCGGGGGTCGACACCCAGGCGGAGGGCGACCTCGACGGTGGCGTCCCACGTGGCCGTGCTGGTCTGCTTGACCAGCTTCACGGCGTCGGCGGGGGCGTACAGGGTGTCCGGGACGATGGCCTCGGCGGCCGCGCGGTAGGCCTTGCTGCGCTTCATGTCTGCTCCTGGTGGGGTGGGGCGTCGGGAGTCGTGGTCGTCGGGCCGCGCGCGGCCCTCCCACGTGGTGCTCGGGTGCTGGTGCTGTGGTGCCGGTGGTGCTCGTGCGGTGGTGCTGGTGGTGCTGGTGCTGCGGTGCCGGTCGCGACGTCAGTCGGAGACGGTGACGCCCATGCTGCGCGCGGTGCCGGCGATGATCTTGCTGGCGGCGTCGAGGTCCGTGGCGTTGAGGTCCTGCAGCTTGGTCTCGGCGATCTTGCGCACCTGCTCCTGGCTGATGGTGGCCACCTTGTCGGTGTGCGGGGTGCCGGAGCCCTTCTCGATCCCGGCGGCCTTCTTGATGAGCTGCGCGGCCGGCGGGGTCTTGGTGACGAAGGTGAACGAGCGGTCCTCGTAGACCGTGATCTCGACGGGGACGATGTCGCCCCGCTGCTGCTCGGTGGCGGCGTTGTAGGCCTTGCAGAACTCCATGATGTTGACGCCGGCGGCACCGAGGGCGGGGCCGATGGGCGGGGCGGGGTTCGCGAGACCGGCCTTGATCTGGAGCTTGATGACTCCAGTGACCTTCTTCTTCTTGGGAGGCACGTCGTGGTCCTTCTGTCGGGGTGGTGCTGCCTGGGTGCTGGGGTGGTACCGGTGGAGCCTCGGTCAGAGCTTGGAGACCTGGCCGAACGAGAGCTCGACGGGGGTCTCGCGGCCGAAGATCGACACGAGGACCTTGAGCTTCTGGGAGTCGACGTTGATCTCGGAGATCGACGCCGGGAGCGTGGCGAACGGGCCGTCCATGACGGTGACGGACTCGCCGACCTCGAAGTCGACGGTCGCCGCGGCGGCCGCGGACCCGCCGGAAGACTTGCCGCCGGAGGCGGACGGCGCCTGCACGGTCGGGGCGAGCATGCCGACGACCTCGTCGAGGGTGAGCGGCACGGGGTGGTGGGCGGACCCGAGGAAGCCGGTGACGCCCGGGGTGTGGCGGACCGCGCCCCACGACTCGTCGGTGAGGTCCATGCGCACCAGCACGTAGGAGGGGATCCGGACCCGGCGGACCTGCTTCTTCTGCCCGTTCTTGATCTCGGTCACCTCCTCCATGGGGACCTCGACCTGGTGGATGTACTCCTCCATGTTGAGGGAGGTGATGCGCGCCTCGAGGTTGGTCTTCACGCGGTTCTCGTAGCCGGCGTAGCTGTGCACGACGAACCACTCCCCCGGCGCGCGGCGCAGCTCGGTGCGCAGCTCGGCGACCGGGTCGGCGGGGGCCTCGTCGACCGGGGTCTCGTCGAGGGCGGCGGCGGCGGTCTCGTCGGACGGCACGACCTCGTCGACCGGGGCGTCGTCGTCCACGTACCCGGACCCGATGACGTCGGTGTCGCCGGTCGCCGCGAGGTCGGCCTGCTGCACGGAGAGGGAGGACTCGTCCAGGGAGGAGAGGTCGTCCGTCGTCACGTCGTCGGCGGCGTCCTGCTCGACGACGTCCTCGGCGTCGGTGCCGACGTGAGGCTGCTCGGACATGTGTGGGACCTGCTTCCTGGGATCGTGGTGGGGCGGGTGCCGGCCGGGCGGCCGGGTGCGGCGCTCAGCCGCCGAACGCCCACAGGACGAGCCGGCCGAACCCGAGGTCGAGGACGCTGACGTAGAGCATCACCGCGACGACAAACACCAGCACGACGCTGGTGTAGGCCACGAGCTCGTCGCGCGTGGGGCGCACGACCTTGCGGAGCTCCGCGAGGACCTGCCGCAGGAAGAGCACGAACCCGCCGCGGCTGCTGGTGCTGCTGCTCGCGGCCGCGGTCGAGCCCTCGGAGGTGTCGCTCACGGGTGATGCCTCTCGCTGGTCGGGGACGCTCGTCTGCAGGGCAGGAGGGACTCGAACCCACAACCCCCGGTTTTGGAGACCGGTGCGCTGCCAATTGCGCCACTGCCCTTCGGTGTGATCCTGCCTCCCACCCGTGCCGGGGCACGGTGAGGACAGCGAGGTGCACGCCGGTCGGTCAGCATACGTCCCCGGGAGGCCCCGGGTCGAATACGCCGCCCGGGACGCGGCCCGCAGCAGCACCCGCGGGCACCGGGGCGGCAGGATGTGGCCATGACCGAGTCCTCCCCCGCCCGCGCCCGAGTCTCCGCCCGCATCGGCGGCATCAGCGAGTCCGCCACCCTCGCCGTCGACGCCAAGGCCAAGGCGCTCAAGGCGGCGGGGCGCCCCGTCATCGGCTTCGGTGCCGGCGAGCCGGACTTCCCCACCCCGCCCGCCGTCGTCGAGGCGGCCCTGGTGGCGGCCCGCGAGCCCGCGATGCACCGCTACACCCCCGCCGCCGGGCTGCCCGCGCTGCGCGAGGCCGTCGCCGCCAAGACCGCGCGCGACTCCGGCCTGGAGGTGCCCGCCTCGCAGGTCCTCATCACCAACGGCGGCAAGCAGGCCGTCTACCAGGCCTTCGCCACGCTGCTGGACCCGGGCGACGAGGTCATCCTCCCGGCGCCGTACTGGACGACGTACCCGGAGGCCGTCCGCCTGGCCGGCGGCGTCCCCGTCGAGGTCTTCGCCGGCCCGGAGCAGGGCTACCTGGTGACGGTCGAGCAGCTGGAGGCGGCGCGCACGCCCCGCACCAAGGTGCTCCTCTACTGCTCCCCCTCCAACCCGACCGGCGCGGTCTACCCCCGCGAGCACGTCGAGGCGATCGGCCGCTGGGCCGTCGAGCACGGCGTGTGGGTCGTCGCCGACGAGATCTACGAGCACCTCACCTACGACGGTGTGACCGCGGAGTCCATGCCCGTCGTCGTCCCGGAGCTCGCGGACACCTGCGTGGTGCTCAACGGCGTCGCCAAGACCTACGCCATGACCGGCTGGCGGGTGGGCTGGATGGTCGGCCCCACCGACGTCGTCAAGGCCGCGACGAACCTGCAGTCGCACCTGAGCAGCAACGTCGCCAACGTGTCCCAGCGCGCGGCGCTGGCCGCGGTGTCCGGCCCGCTGGACGCGGCCCACGAGATGCGCGAGGCCTTCGACCGCCGCCGCCGCACGATGGTCGCGATGCTGTCGGAGATCGACGGCGTCTCCTGCCCGGTCCCCCAGGGCGCGTTCTACGCCTACCCCGACGTGCGCGGCGTCCTGGGCCGGGAGGTCGGCGGCACCACGCCCACCACGTCGGCCGAGCTGGCCACCGTCATCCTCGAGCAGGCCGAGGTGGCCGTCGTGCCCGGCGAGGCGTTCGGCCCCAGCGGCTACCTGCGCCTGTCCTACGCCCTCGGCGACGACGACCTGGCGGAGGGCGTCGGGCGCATCCAGCGGCTGCTCGCCGGCTGAGCGCCGCGGGACGGGGGCTGCCGTGACGACCGGGGCCGGGCAGGCATGCCCGGCCCCGGTCGTGCGTGACCTGCGGACGCTGCCCAAGGCGCACCTGCACCTGCACTTCACCGGCTCGATGCGGCCTGCCACGCTCGCGGCCCTCGCCGCCCGGCACGGCCTCCGGCTGCCGGAGCTGCTGCGGGAGCACCACCTGCTCCGGGTGCCCGCCACGGAGCGGGGCTGGTTCCGGTTCCAGCGGCTCTACGACGCCGCCCGCGCCTGCGTCCGCGACGAGGCGGACATGCGCCGGCTCGTGCACGAGGCCGCCGCCGACGACGCCGCCGAGGGCTCGCGGCGCCTGGAGCTGCAGGTGGACCCCACCTCGTACGCGCCGCTGGTCGGGGGCCTGACGCCCGCGCTGGAGGTCGTGCTCGACGCGGCGCGGGAGGCGAGCACGGCCACCGGCTGCGAGGTCGCGGTGGTCGTGGCCGCGAGCCGGCTGCGCCACCCGCTGGACGCCCGGACCCTGGCGCGCCTGGCGGCCCGCTACGCCGGCGACGGGGCGGGCGAGGTGGTGGGCTTCGGGCTCAGCAACGACGAGCGGCGCGGGCGGACCGAGGAGTTCGCCGCCGCCTTCCGGATCGCCCGGGCGGCGGGGCTGGCCTCGGTCCCCCACGGCGGTGAGCTGCTGGGCGCGGACCACGTCGGGGTGGTGCTCGACGAGCTCCGCCCCGACCGGCTGGGCCACGGGGTGCGGGCCGCCGAGGACCCGGACGTGCTGCGGCGCGTGGTGGAGCAGGGCACCGGGCTCGAGGTGTGCCCGACGAGCAACGTCGGCCTGGGCGTCTATGCGACCGTGGCCGACGTCCCGGTCCCCCGGCTGCTCGCGGCCGGGGCACGGGTGGCGCTCGGTGCGGACGACCCGCTGCTGTTCGGGCCACGGCTGGTCGAGCAGTACGAGCACGCCCGCACCGGGTGGGGCATGGACGACGACGCCCTGGCCGCCCTGGCGCGGCACAGCCTCACCCTCACCCGCGCGCCGCGGGACCGGGTCGCCGGCTGGCTGGCCGAGGTCGACGCCTGGCTGGCCGCACCGCCGTCGGCGCCGCCGGACCCCTCGCCTAGAGGCTGACGCCCACCAGGCGGGGCTCGGCCTCCAGCGTCACCCCGAAGGCGTCCTCGACGGCACCGCGCACCTCGCGGGCGAGCCGGAGCACGTCCTCGGCGCGGGCACCGCCGCGGTTGGTCAGGGCCAGCGTGTGCTTGGTGGACACCGCGGCCGGGCCGGGCAGGCCGTGCCCCTTGCCGACCCCGGCGTGCTCGATGAGCCACGCGGCGGGCAGCTTGACCATCCCGTCGCCGGCGGGCCAGCGGGGCGCCTGCCCGAGGGTGTCCGGCAGCGACGCCTCGGCCAGCACGGGGTTGGTGAAGAACGAGCCGACGGACCAGGTGTCCGGGTCTGGGTCGTCGAGCACCATGCCCTTGCCGGCGCGCAGGCCCAGGACGGCGTCGCGCACCTGCTGCAGCGGCGCGCGGGCGCCGACCTCGATGCCCAGGGCCCGGGCGAGCTCGGCGTAGCGGACCGGCGCCGACAGGTCGGCGACCGGCAGCTGGAAGGCCACCCGCAGCACGACGTAGCGGTCCATGCCGTCGGGGCCGTCGTGCGCGGCCCGCTTGAGCAGGGAGTCGCGGTAGCCGAACTCCAGGTCCCGGTTGGCCAGCGTGCGCAGCCGCCGCTCGGTGCGGTCGTACACCTGGACGGTGGCGACGGTGTCGGCGACCTCGCTGCCGTAGGCGCCGACGTTCTGCACCGGCGTGGCCCCGACGCTGCCGGGGATGCCGGACAGCGCCTCGAGGCCGGAGAAGCCGCGGGCGACCGCGAGCGCGACGAGCTCGTCCCAGCCGGCCCCTGCCTGCACGGTCATGTCCGCGCCGCCGCAGTAGTCGGCACCCTGCAGGGCGACGCCCCCGTCGGCCGGGCGCGCGACGTGGACGACGGTGCCGTCGAAGCCGGCGTCGGAGACGACGAGGTTGGACCCGCCGGCGACCAGGAGCAGCCGGTCCCCGCGGGCGTCGACGTCACGCACCGCCGCGAGCAGCTCGTCGCTGTCGTGGGCGACGACGAGGCGTGCCGCGGGACCCCCGACGCGCAGCGTCGTGAGGTCGGCGATCCGGGTGCCGGGGCTGGTCACCGGGCCAGGCTAGGCGAGGGCTCGTCGCTGCCCGCGGTCGCACCGGCCGGGGGGCGCATGGCGGCGGCGGTGCACGCGGCCAGCAGGGCCGCACCACAGGCGGTGAGCAGCGCGAGGTTGGTCCCGAGCCGCTCGCCGAGCAGGCCGACCAGCGGCGGGCCGGCGAGGAACGCGGTGTAGGCGACCGAGGCGACGACAGACACGCGCACGGCGGCGCGCACCGGGTCGTCCGCCGCGGCGGTCATGCCGACCGGGAAGCCGAGGCTCACCCCGACGCCCCAGAGCACGGCACCGAGGGCGGCGCCGACGACGCCGGGCACGAAGACGACCGTGAGCACGCCGACCGCGACCATGCCCGCCATGACGAGCAGGGGGCGGTAGCGGCCGTAGCGGTCCAGCAGCACCGGGCCCAGGAAGCGGCCGGCCATGACGGAGGCGAGGAAGACCCAGTACATGGCCGCGCCGACCCACTCCTGCGCACCGCGGGAGTCGATGACGGCCACGGCGAGCCAGTCGCCGGCGATGCCCTCGGCGAGCGCGAAGCCCATCATCGTCACGCCGATGAGCAGGGTGCGGGGCTCGCGCCAGGCGTCGACCAGGGAGTAGCGGCGCGAGGGGGCGTCGGTGCCGGCCGCGGCGGCCGCGGCGTGGTCGTCGGCCGCACCGCGGGCGGCGAGCTCCTCGGGCAGGAAGCCGCGGACCGCGACGACGGCGCCGGCCATGACGACGACGGCGACGACGCACAGGTGGGGGCCGCGGCCCACGGAGGCGAAGGCCGCGGCGGCCGCGACGCCCGCCCCCAGCACGGTGCCGGCGCTCCACGCGCCGTGGAAGCGGGGCATGATCGTCGTGCCCAGCCGGCGCTCGACGTCGGCGGCCTCGACGTTCATGGCCACGTCCCAGGCGCCGTTGGAGAAGCCCCACGCGAACAGGGCGACCATGAGCAGCAGGCGGTCCGGCGCGAGCCCGGCGCCCGCGACGCCGGCGGCGCCGAGCGCGGCGGCCCCCAGCACGACCGGGCGGACGCCGAGGCGCTGGATCAGCGAGCCGGCGGTCGGCAGCGCGAGCACCGAGCCGACCGAGCCGGCTAGCAGCGTCAGGCCCAGCTCCTGCGGCGTCAGCCCGAGGTCGGAGCGGATCGCCGGCACGCGGGCCAGCAGCGTCGCCAGCAGCAGGCCGTTGACGGCGAAGACCAGGTAGACCGAGGTGCGGGCGGCGAGCACCTGGGCACGGACGGTCTCGGGCGGGGTGGTGGTGCTCACGGCGGTCCTCGAGATCTCGGGCGGGATGGAGGTCGAATCGATTCGATCGACGCGACGATGCTACGGCAGACTGCGGTGCGGGCCAAGCCTGCTCCGGCTCCCGCCCCACCCCCGTCCCGACCCCGTCCGACCCCTGCCCCGACCCCGAGGAGGACGTGTGGCACGCACGCCGTCAGCCGGCCGCCCCCCGGGCCGGGCGACCCTGAGCGACGTCGCGGCCGCCGCCGGGGTGAGCCCGTCCACGGCGTCGCTGGCCTTCTCCGGGGCCGGCCCGGTCGCCCCGGCCACGCGGGAGCGCGTCCTGGCTGCCGCGGCGGACCTCGGCTACAGCGGCCCGGACCCCACCGCGGTGTCCCTGCGGCGGGGCCGGTCGGGCGTGGTCGGGGTCGTCGTCGGCGAGCGGCTGCGCGACGCGTTCCGCGACCCGTACGTCGTGGGGCTGCTCGACGGCCTCGTCGACGAGCTGGCGGGGGCGGGCCTGGCCATCCTCCTGCTGCCCATGACGCACGACCTGGGCGCGCCGCCCGCCGAGCAGTACCGCACGGCGTCGATGGACGCCGTGGTGTTCGCCACGGGCGGGCTGCGGGAGGACCCGGCGCTGGCGGTCCTCACCCGGCGCCGCCTGCCCCTGGTCGCGGTCGAGGGCCCGGACGTCCCGGAGGCGTCGGTGGTCCGGGTCGACGACCGCCGCGGCAGCGCCGACGCCGTCCGGCTCCTGGTCGACCTCGGGCACCGGGACGTGGCGGTGGCGACCATGCCGCTACGGCACGACGGGCACGGCGGCCTGCTGGACGCCGCCCGCCGCGCGGGCGGCGGCTACGCCGACGCGACCAACCGCCTCGACGGCGTGCACGACGTGCTGCGGCCGGTCGCGGTGTGGGAGACCACGGCCAACGCGGTCGAGCAGGGCCGGGAGGCTGGGCACCGGCTGCTCGCGGGCGCCGCCGCCGACCGGCCGACCGCCGTGGTGGCGCAGAGCGACGTGCTGGCCGCCGGGGTCCTGCAGGCGTGCGCCGAGCTGGGCCTGCGGGTGCCGGAGGACGTGAGCGTGGTCGGCTTCGACGGGGTCGCGGTCCCGTGGCTGCTCCCCCACCGGCTCACCACGCTCGTGCAGCCGGTGGACCTCAAGGCGCGGACGGCCGCGGAGATGCTGCTGGCCCGCCTGGCAGGCGGCGGGCGCGAGGACCGGACCCTGGCGGTCGAGCTGCGCACCGGGACGACGACGGGCCCGGTCCCGGCGGGGTAGGGCTGCGCAGGACGCGTGGTGGGCGCGTCGTGGGCGCGTGGGGGTGCGCTCAGCCGAGCGCGAGCGTCGCCCGGGTCTTGGTGAGGACGGTCGCACCGCCGGAGGTGACGACCAGGTCGACGACGACCTGGCCGGCCGCCTCGTCGACGGAGCGGACCGAGCCCGTGACCTCGACGACGGCCCCGCCCGGGTCCGGCACGACCACGGGCCGGGTGAAGCGGGTCGAGTAGCCGACGACGGCCGTCGGGTCGCCGGCCCACTCGGTGAGCAGGCGGGAGGCGGCGCCCATGGTGAGCATGCCGTGGGCGATGACGCCGGGCAGCCCCACCCCGGTCGCGACGCGGTCGCTCCAGTGGATGGCGTTGAAGTCGCGGGACGCGGCGGTGTAGCGGACCAGGGCCTCGCGGTCCAGCGTCACGCTCGTCGTCGGCAGCAGGTCGCCGACCTGCACCGAGGCGAGCTCACGGCGGCTCACCGGTGCACCAGCAGGGCGGTGACGGTGCTGCGCGGCTCGCCCGCGGTGGTCGTCACCTGCGTGACGAGGGTGAGCATGGCCGCCCCGCCCGCGGCGCGGACCGAGGCGACGGTCATGTCGGCGTCCAGCTCGTCCCCCGCGACGATCGGCGCGTGGTGGACGAAGGTCTGCTCCCCGTGGACGATCCGGGAGTACTCGAGCCCGACCTCGGGGTCGGCCATCATCGCGTCGGTGGCCGGCTGCGCGACGACGACGGCGAAGGTCGGCGGCGCGACGACGTCGCCGTAGCCCGCCTCGCGGGCCACGACGACGTCGTGGTGGAACGGGTGCGCGGCGCCCACGGCGTCCGCGAACTGACGGACGGTCTCTCGCCCGACCACGTAGGAGCCTGCGGCGGAGTAGGTGCGCCCGGCGAGGGTGGGGTCGACCGTCACGACGGCGGAGCCGTCAGCGGGTCTCGCGGTGGGCGGTGTGCTTGCCGCAGCGCGGGCAGAACTTCGCGAGGTCGAGCCGGTCGGGGTCATTCCGCCGGTTCTTCTTCGTGATGTAGTTCCGCTCCTTGCACTCGGTGCACGCCATCGTGATCTTGGGACGCACGTCAGCGCTCTTGGCAGCCATCTCGGGACCTTTCGGGTGCTCTGGGCGTGGGGACCGGGGACGGTAGCGGTGATCGGACTTGAACCGACGACCTAACGATTATGAGTCGTTCGCTCTAACCAGCTGAGCTACACCGCCAGGGCCGGGCGCCTGCTCCAGGCGCCCGTCAGAGCCCCGATAGGGATTTGAACCCTAGACCTTCTCCTTACCATGGAGATGCTCTACCACTGAGCTATCGGGGCAACGACGACGAGGGTACAGGACCAGGGGCCGTGCTCGTGCCTCCGCGCGGTCCCCCGGCCACGCGGCGGCAGCGACGGTCCGGTGCCCGTTCCGTGACCCTCCGGCAACCTGCGCGACACCGTCCGCGGGCCGGCGTGGGGGATGATCCGGACCGATGGACACGACGACCGGCGACGCGCCCGCCCTGCCCGACGGCCCCCCCGGCGGCCCGACCGCCCCCCGGGCCGCGGTCACCCCGCGCACGCGGGCACCGCGCC
>NZ_JBBEOI010000023.1 GCF_037860755.1 Aquipuribacter hungaricus
CGTGGCCCGCCGGCCCGGCGACCGCGGACCCGTGGGCCGCGTGGACGGGCACCGCAGCGGCGCCGGACGCCGCAGCCCCGTCCGGGTACGCGCCCCACAGGTCGGCCGGCAGCAGCCCGGCGACG
Source organism: Aquipuribacter hungaricus (assembly GCF_037860755.1). Classification (NCBI taxonomy): domain Bacteria; kingdom Bacillati; phylum Actinomycetota; class Actinomycetes; order Micrococcales; family Intrasporangiaceae; genus Aquipuribacter; species Aquipuribacter hungaricus. Next base: position 126 of record NZ_JBBEOI010000023.1, read on the forward strand.
CCGACCAGCACGGCCCCGGCCACGGCGGCGACCACCCGCCCCGGGGACCACCCCCGTCCCGTCCGCCGCAGCCGCCAGACCCCGACCAGGTAGGCCGCCAGCCCTCCGGCCGCGAGCAGCACCAGCGTCACGGGCGGCCGTCGCGCACGGCACGGCGGTCGCGCACGAGCACCGCCAGCCCGGCCGCCAGCAGCACGAGCGCCGCCACGTTCCACGCCACGTCGTAGGGCAGCAGGTCCACGCCGTAGCGGACCTGGTGCACCCGCAGCAGCTTGTGGTCGACCACGCCGTCGAAGAGCTGGAACCCCCCGGCGCCGAGCAGGACGCCGGCGAGCGCGGGCGCCCGTCGCAGCGCCCCGCGCCGCAGCAGGTCCGCGAGCAGCCCCGCCCCGGCGACGAGGGCGACGAGCTCGGCCCCGTGCAGCAGCCCGTCGGACAGCAGCGCGACGTCCGGGGTGCTCCGGTCGTAGAAGGAGTGCCAGCCGAGCAGCTGGTGGAAGACGATCTCGTCGACCCCCGCCATGAGACCGACGCCGACCAGGGCCGCGGCCTGTGCCGCACGCCGGTCGTCGGCACGGGCGGTGGGCGTCCCGGGGGCCGTGCCGGGCGCCGGGGGGCGGGAGGAGTCGCTCATGCACGTCCCGTGCCCCGGCACCGGGGGCGCACGCGCCCAGCGCGCCCCGGCTCCGGTCACCCTCCGCGCACGAGGACCTCGCGCCCGTGGCGCACCTGGGGACGCCGGGTGAACGCGCGGCCACGATCCGTCGGGAACGGACGAAACGGTGCGAGGGCGCACCACGCTGCGTCAGACTCACGGCGTGACTTCTCCGACCGGTCGCGCACCCCTGGTCTCGATCGGGGTGCCCGCCTACAACGCCGAGCGCTTCATCGCCCCCGCGCTGGAGAGCCTGCTCTCCCAGGACATGACCGACCTCGAGGTCGTCGTGTCCGACAACGGCTCCACCGACGGCACCGAGCGCATCGTCCGCGACCTCGCGGCCCGGGACGGCCGGCTGCGCTACGTCCGGCAGCCGGTCAACCGCGGCGGCGCCGCCAACTTCAACGCCGTGTTCGCGCTGCGCCACCCGGGCGCCTCGTACTTCAAGTGGGCCGCCGCCGACGACACCCACGACCCGCGCTACCTCGGCCAGGTGCTCGAGGTGCTGCGCTCGGACCCGTCGGTCTCGGTCGCCCACAGCCTCACCGACGACATCGACGAGGACGGCTCGCACCTGCGCTCCTGGGGCGACCAGGGCCTGCCCGCCGACGACCCCGACGTCGCCGTCCGCTTCGCGGCCCTGTCGCAGCGCAACTACCAGTGCTTCAGCATCTTCGGCCTGATGCGGACCGAGACCCTCGTCGGCACCCGCGGGCTCGGCTACTACGCGGAGTCCGACCGGGTCCTGCTCGCCGAGCTGTCGCTGCGCGGCCGCTTCGTCGACGTGCAGGAGGAGCTGTTCCACCGCCGCCAGCACTCGGGCCGCTCGGTCCGCACGCACCCCACCGCCCGCGACCGCATCGCCTGGTTCAACCCCGACCTGGTCGGGCGCCCGGTGTTCCCCGAGTGGCGCCTCGGCCAGGGCTACGTCGGCGCGCTGCTCCAGGCCCCGGGCCTGTCCGCCGACGACCGCGCCCGCTGCCTGGCGCAGATGGGCCGCTGGACCGTGGTGCGCGGGCCGCACCTGCTCCGCAACGTCGCGCGGACGGGTGCCGACGTCGTCGGCGGCCGCACGCCGATCCGTCACCACGCATGACCCTGCTCCCGCTGCAGGCCCACCACGACCAGGCGCAGGAGACGCTGCCGCCCGAGGTCTACGAGTACTACGCCTCCGGGGCCGGGGCCGAGCTCACGCTGCAGGAGCAGGAGCAGGCGTGGGCGAGGTTCCGGCTGCGGCCCCGTGTGCTGCGCGACGTGTCCACCGTCGACCTCACCACCACGCTGCTCGGCACCCCGTTCAGCTCCCCCGTCGCCGTGGCGCCCGCGGCGTTCCAGCAGCTGGCCCACCCGGACGGCGAGCTCGCGGTCGCCCGGGCCGCGCGGGCGACCGGCTCGCTGTACGTCTGCTCGACGCGGGCCTCCCGCCCGCTGGAGGACGTCGCCGCCGCGGCGGACGGCCCGTGGTGGTTCCAGGTGTACAACATGCGCGACCGGGACCTCACCGCCGCCCTCGTCCGCCGGGCCGCCGCCGCCGGCGCCCGGGCGCTGGTCGTCACCGGCGACACCCCGGTCGTCGGCATCAAGCGCCGGGTGAGCGGCACGCGGATCTCGGTCCCGGACGACAGCTACCTCGTGAACCTCGAGCGGCACCTCGCCGGGCTCCCCGCGACCGCCGCCCGCGCCGCCGCCGAGCAGGACCCCTCCGCCACGGTGGACGTCGTCGGCTGGCTGCGCGAGATCAGCGACCTGCCGGTGCTCGTCAAGGGCGTGCTGCGGGGCGACGAGGCGGTGCGGTGCCTCGACGCCGGCGCCGCCGGCGTGGTCGTGTCCAACCACGGCGGCCGGCAGCTCGACCGCGCCGTGCCCAGCGCGCTCGCGCTCGCCGAGGTGGTGCGGGCGGTCGACGGCCGGGGCCCGGTCCTCGTCGACGGCGGCGTCCGCTCCGGCCTGGACTGCCTGGTCGCCCTCGCGCTCGGTGCCGCCGCGGTCCTCGTCGGGCGCCCCGTCGTGTGGGGCCTGGCCGCGGACGGGGCCACGGGCGCCGCTGCGGCGCTCACGGCGCTCACCGACGACCTCGCCCACGTCATGGCGCTCACGGGCGCGGCCTCCCTGGCCGAGCTCGACCCCTCGCTCGTGGTGCCCCCCGCCACCGGTTGGTGACGTCGAGTCACCGTCCCGCAGCCGTCCGGGCGACCGGGGGCGCGAGAACCGTCACACCGCCGCGAAAGCCGCGCGGGCCGCCTCCCCGGCTCGTTACGGTGAGTGCGGACGGAGCGGCCCCACGGCCCCCGCCGACCCAACCCCCTACCGCGAGGACTCCCCCGTGCACGATCACGTCTCCCCGCAGGACATCCCTGTCGTCATCCTCTGCGGCGGCATGGGCACCCGGATCCGCGAGGTCAGCGAGCGGCTGCCCAAGCCGCTCGTCGACATCGGCGGCCGCCCGGTGCTCTGGCACATCATGAAGACCTACGAGGCCCACGGCTTCCGCCGCTTCGTGCTGGCGCTGGGCTACAAGTCCGACCTCATCAAGCGCTACTTCCTCGACTACCGGCACCTGTCCTCGGACTTCACCCTCAGCCTCGGCGACCACCAGCCGGCCGAGTTCCACGGCAGCGCCGGGGACGTCGACTGGGAGATCACCTTCGTCGAGACCGGCCTCACCACCGGGACCGGTGCCCGCATCCGGCGCGTGGCCCAGCACCTGGACGCCCCCCGGTTCGCGCTCACCTACGGCGACGGCGTCGGCTCGGTCGACGTCACCGCCCTGCTGGCCGCGCACGAGGCCGGCGGCACCGTCGGCACCCTCACCGGCGTCCACCCCGGCAGCCGCTACGGCGAGATGCGGGTCGAGGGCTCCAAGGCCGTCGAGTTCAACGAGAAGCCGACCAACGCCGAGGGCTGGGTCAACGGCGGGTTCTTCCTGTTCGAGCGCGAGTTCGTCGAGCGGTACGTCCCGGACGAGACGGACGTCATGCTCGAGCAGGCCCCGCTGCAGGGGCTGGCCCGCGACGGCGAGCTGTCCGTCTTCGGCCACGAGGGCTTCTGGCAGGGCATGGACACCTACCGCGACTGGACCGAGCTCAACTCGCTGTGGGACTCCGGCGAGGCCCCCTGGAAGATCTGGAAGGACTGAGACGTGCGCATCCTCGCCACCGGCACCGAGGGCTACCTCGGCAGCCTGCTCGCCCCGACCCTGCTCGAGGCCGGCCACGACGTCGTCGGCGTCGACACCGGCCTGTACAAGGCCGGCTGGCTCTACAACGGCTCGCCCCGCACCCCGCAGACCATCGCCAAGGACGTCCGCGACCTGCAGCAGCCCGACCTCGAGGGCTTCGACGCCGTCGTGCACATGGCCGAGCTGAGCAACGACCCCATCGGCGACCTCATCGGCGACGTCACGTACGACATCAACCACCACGGCTCGGTCCGCCTGGCCGAGCTGGCCAAGGCCGCCGGGGTGCAGCGGTTCGTCTACATGAGCTCGTGCAGCGTGTACGGCGTCGCGGACGGCGTGGTCGACGAGACGAGCCCGACCGACCCGCAGACCGCCTACGCCCGGTGCAAGGCGCTGGTGGAGCGCGACGTCACGCCGATGGCCGACGACAGCTTCTCCCCCACGTTCCTGCGCAACGCGACGGCGTTCGGCGCCTCCCCGCGGATGCGCTTCGACATCGTGCTCAACAACCTCGCCGGGCTCGCCTGGACCGAGGGCAAGATCGCGATGACCTCCGACGGCACACCGTGGCGTCCGCTCGTCCACGGCCTCGACATCGCCCGGGCCATCCGGGCCGTCCTGGACGCCCCCCGCGAGGACGTGCACGCGCAGGTCCTCAACGTCGGCAGCGACGAGCAGAACTACACCGTCCGCGACATCGCCGAGATCGTCGCCTCGGAGTTCCCCGGCTGCGAGGTGAGCTTCGGCCCGCCCGGCGCGGACAACCGCAGCTACAAGGTGTCCTTCGCCAAGATCCGCCAGGTGCTGCCGGGCTACGAGTGCGACTGGGACGCGCGCAAGGGCGCCGCCCAGCTGCGCGAGGTGTTCCAGCGCATCGACCTGGACACCGCCACGTTCACCGGCCGGGGCCACACCCGCCTCAAGCAGATCGAGCACCTCATGCGCACGCACCAGGTGGACGACTCGCTCTACTGGACGGTGCGCCCGTGAGATTCACCCCCACCGAGGTCGAGGGCGCGACGGTCGTCGACCTGGAGCCCTTCACCGACGAGCGCGGCATCTTCGCCCGCACGTTCGACGTGGACCAGATGGCCGCCCACGGCATCGACCCCCACGTCGCGCAGGCCAACGTGTCGTTCAACCACCGTGCCGGCACCGTGCGCGGCATGCACCGGCAGGTCCCGCCGCACGCGGAGGGCAAACTCGTCCGCTGCACCGCCGGGGCCATCGTCGACGTGGCGGTCGACGTCCGTCCGGGCTCGGCGACCTACGGCCGGCACGTCATGGTCGAGCTCTCCGCCGAGAACCGCCGCGCGCTGTGGATCCCGCCGTACGTGGCGCACGGCTACCAGACGCTCGTGGACGGGACCGAGGTCGTCTACCAGGTCAGCGGCCCCTACGCCCCGGGCGGGGAGCAGGGCTACCGCCACGACGACCCCGCCTTCGGCATCGCCTGGCCGCTGCCGGTGTCCGTCGTCAGCGACAAGGACATGTCGTGGCCGTTCCTCGAGGCCACCGGGGAGGCCGGCGCGTGATCGTCGTCGACACCCTGCTCGCCCGCCGCCAGGCCGAGGGGCGCCCCGTCCGGGTCGCCATGGTCGGTGCCGGCTTCATGGGCCGCGGCCTGGTCAACCAGGTCGTCAACAGCGTCCCCGGGATGGAGCTCGTCGCCGTCGGCGCCCGCCGTCCCGAGCAGGGCCTGCGGGCCTACGAGGAGGCCGGCGCCACCGGGGCGGTCGTCGCCGACGACCGCCGCGGCGTGGAGAAGGCCGTCGCATCCGGGACCCCGGTCGTGTCCGGCGACGTCATGGCCGTGGTGGCCGCCGACGGCGTCGACGTCGTCGTGGACGTCACCGGCGACGTGGAGCTCGGCTGCCACGTGGCGCTGGCCGCGCTCGAGCACGGCAAGCACCTCGTGCTCATGAACGCCGAGGTCGACGCCACCGTCGGCCCCGAGCTCGCCCGGAGGTTCACCGCGGCGGGGCTGGTCTACACCGGCTGCGACGGCGACCAGCCCGGCGTGCAGATGAACCTCGTCCGCTTCGTCCAGGGCCTCGGGCTCACCCCGCTGGTCGCGGGCAACATCAAGGGCCTGCAGGACCCGTACCGCAACCCCACCACCCAGGAGGGGTTCGCGAAGCGCTGGGGTCAGGACCCGCACATGGTGACGAGCTTCGCCGACGGGACCAAGATCAGCATCGAGCAGGCCACGGTCGCCAACGCGACGGGCATGACCGTGCACCGTCGCGGCATGCTCGGGCGGGACCACCGCGAGCACATCGACACCCTCGTCGAGCACTACGACGTCGACGAGCTGCGCGCGATGGGCGGCGCGGTCGACTACGTCGTCGGCGCCCAGCCCGGCCCCGGCGTGTACGTCTTCGCGACCCACGACGACCCGCGCCAGCGGCACTACCTCGAGCTGTACAAGCTCGGGACCGGCCCGCTGTACAGCTTCTACACGCCGTACCACCTGTGCCACTTCGAGGTGCCGACCACGGTGGCGCGCGCCGCCCTGCTCGGTGACGCCACCATCCGGCCGCTCGGGCCGCGGCCCACGGTCGAGGTGGTCACCATGGCCAAGACGGACCTGTCCGCCGGCACCGTCCTGGACGGCCTGGGGGGCTACCACTACTACGCCGAGGCCGAGCGGGCCGACACCACGGCCACCGACCGGCTGCTGCCGGTCGGTGTGGCGGCGGGCTCGCGCCTGCTGCGCGACGTGGCCAAGGACGCGGTCCTCACCTACGACGACGTCGAGCTGCCTCCCGGGCGCCTCGTCGACGAGCTCAGGGCGGCACAGGCAGCGAGCTAGGGGGCTCTCCGGGGTCGTCCGAACGGACCGGACGACCCCGGGGAAGGTGTACGGCAGGTGAACGTCGTGCAAACTTCAACCGTGACGACGTTCGCACCGACCCCCGTCGCCCGGCACGCCGCCCGGGACACCGACACCCCTCCGACGCGCTGGTGGACCCCCGCCGTGCTGCCCGGCGGCTGGACCCGGCTGCTCCTGGTCGCCGTGGCAGGGATCGTGGCCCTGCACGTGGTGGTGAGCCTGCTGGCGACCTCCGTCGAGGACTTCCCCGGCCTCGACCCGGCCGTCCGGCTGTTCGACATGGACGAGGAGCGCGGGCTGCCGGCCTGGTTCTCCACGCTGCTCCTGGCTGCCGTCGCGCAGGCGCTGTGGCTGCTCGCCCGGCAGAGCGCCCGCAGCGGCCGGGCCCGCTGGGTGCGCCACGAGCAGGGCCTGGCCGTCGTCTTCGCCTACCTCAGCCTCGACGAGATGGTCTCGCTGCACGAGCAGACCATCACCCCGCTGCGCCGCGCGCTGGACCTCGAGGGCATCCTCGCCTTCTCCTGGGTCCTGCTGTTCGTGCCGCTGGCGCTCGCCGTCGCTGTGCTGTCCCTCGGCTGGCTCCGCTCGCTGCCCCTTCAGGCCGTGCGCCTCGTGGTGCTCGCCGGTGCGCTGTACGTCGGCGGGGCCGCAGGCGTCGAGCTCGCCGGCGCCGGTCTGATGGACGCCGGCCGCGTCGACACGATGGCGTACCAGCTCACCGTGGTCGTCGAGGAGGTCGCCGAGATCGCCGGCGCCCTGCTCATGCTGTCGGTCGTCACGTGGCTGCGGCTGCGCCCAGAGCCGCTGCACGACTGAACCCGCTGGCACTCCGCGCGACCCGTACGGCCCGCAGACCGCGACCCCTGGGTCGGGGCGGTCCGGTGAGGCTCAGACAGGGCCGACCGGGAGCAGGAGCACCAGGTGACTGGGCACCTGTCCAGCCTGGACAGGTGGTCAGTCCCCAGCAGTCCCTGCCCACCGGGCACGGAAGGACCACCGCTCGCCGGGCGTTGACGCTCCCGTGGAGACGCAGCGGCACCCCGGCAGCCCGGCGGCCGGACCGGTCGCCGTCGCCCCGCCGGACGTCGTCACCGAGCCTGCACCCGTCGACGTCGCCGTCACCCAGCCGGCAGCCGTCGACGTCATGGTCACCCAGCCGGCAGCCGTCGACGTCGTGGTCATCGGCGCCGGGCAGGCCGGCCTCGCCGCCGCGGCCACGCTCCGGCGGCGAGGGCTCACCGCGGCCGACGAGCTCGTCGTCCTCGACGCCGACAACGGCCCGGGCGGCGCCTGGCAGCACCGCTGGCCGTCGCTGCGCCTAGGCACCGCCCACCGCATCTTCCCGCTGCCGGGGCGCCCCCTGCCGGTCGCCGACCCCGAGCTGCCCGCCGCCGAGGTGGTCGCGGCCTACTTCGGCGACTACGAGCGCGAGCTCGGCCTGCCCGTCCTGCGCCCGGTCCGGGTCGACGCGGTCGCCCGCGGCGAGGACGACCGGCTCGTCGTCCGCGCCGGCGGGCGGGCCTGGGCGGCGCGCGCCGTGGTGAGCGCGACGGGGACGTGGCGCTCGCCCTTCGTCCCCCACGTGCCCGGCATCGAGACCTTCGCCGGCCGGCAGATGCACACGGTCGACTACCGCTCGGCCGACGAGCTCGCCGGGCTGCGGGTGCTGGTCGTGGGGGGCGGGGCCTCCGCCGTGCAGCTGCTCGCCGAGGTCGCGCCGGTGGCCACGACGACATGGGTGACCCGGCGCCCCCCGGTCTGGTTGCCCGAGGGCACCCTCGGCGAGGACGCCGGCCGCGCGGCCGTGGCGGGCGTGGAGCGGCGGGTGCGCGAGGGCCTGCCCCCGCAGAGCGTCGTCAGCACGACCGGGCTCGTCATGACGCCCGCCGTGCGCGCGGCCCGCGACGCCGGGCAGCTGCAGCGGCTGCCCATGCCGGCGCGCTTCACCCCGGACGGGGTGACGTGGGCCGACGGCAGCCACGCGGCCGTCGACGTGGTGCTGTGGTGCACCGGGTTCCGGCCGTCCGTGCAGCACCTGGCGCCGCTGGGCCTGCGGACCCGGGCGGGAGGGATCCGGCTGGACGGCACCCGGGCGGTCGACGAGCCGCGGCTGCACCTGGTCGGCTACGGCCCGTCCGCCAGCACGATCGGCGCCAACCGCGCCGGGCAGGCGGCCGCCCGCGAGGTGCTCCGCGACCTGGCCCGCACGCCCGTGCCGGCCGCGCGCCCCGCCTGACCCCCGGGTCCCTCCCGCTCCCGCTCCTGGGATCGAGACGCGGTCAGGCGCCCAGGCGCACCTCCGACAGGTCCTGCAACCGGACCCAGGCGGCGCCCAGCGGCGTCAGCGCGGTGCGCGCACCCACGCCCCGGTCGGCGTCGGCCAGCGGCCCGAGGTCCAGGCCGGTGAGCGCCTCGACGTCGGCGACGGGCACCTGGAAGGAGCGGAACGGCCCGAGCGGGGGCACCCCTGCCTCGCCGGCCTCGCGCTGCGCGGTGACGTCGAGGTCGTCCAGCTGCGGCGTCTGGTCCAGCACGAAGCCCGCGGCGGCGAGGACGACCTCGCCCTCCGTTGCCGCCCCGCCCCCGGCGGTGTCGACGTCAGAGGTCACCGCGGGGGTGGTCCAGGCGACGACCTTCGTGAACCGCCGGGGCACCCGGACGCCCCGGTAGAGCGGGTCGTCCGCGGCGAGCACCGGGCTGGTGACGACGACGAGCCGCTGGTCGGTCGACTCGGCGTACGCCAGGACGTGGTCCTCCAGGCCCAGCCACAGCTCCATGCCCTGGTTGAAGTCCGCGGCCTGGGGCGCCGCGTTCGTGTAGGCGAAGGTGTCGGCGTTGGCCCGGCGGGCGACGTCCGGCGGACCCCAGACAGGGTCGCGGCGGCGGACCAGGTGGCCGCGGTCCAGGTCGTTGCGGGCATACAGCTCGGGGCCGGCCTGCCCGCCGACGGGGACGCGCGGGTCGAGGAACCAGTCGTCGCCCCGCTCCAGGTCGAGCAGCGTCGCGCCGTCCACCATGCACGCGGTGGTCGCGGCGAGCCGGCGGGCGGTGTCCAGCACGACGGTGAAGTGCGTATAGGGCAGCTCCAGCAGGTCCTCGGGCCGCTCCCGCCGCACCGGCAGCGGCACGGGCACCGTGAGGAACGCCGGGTCGTACCCCGCCCCCACGGCACCGGATCCCGTCCCGGGCGCACCAGGACCGTCGGCACCGTCAGGACCGGGCAGGGTCGTCGTCGTCATGGCGGCATCCGACCACACCCCTCGGACACAGCCGGGCGCCCGGCCCCGCCGCAGTGGCGGGACCGGGCGCCCGGTCGTGGGTCAGCGAGCGGCGGGGCTCACTTCACGTCGTAGCGGTCGAGCATCATGACCTTGTCCCAGGCGGCGACGAAGTCGCGCACGAAGAGCTCCTTGGCGTCGTCGGAGGAGTACACCTCGACCATGCCGCGAAGGATCGCGTTGGAGCCGAACACCAGGTCCGCCGCGGTGGCCGTGCGCACGACCGCCCCGTCGGCGTCCAGGCCCTCGTAGACGCCCTCGTCGTGCACCGCCGTGCGCCACGTGATGCCCAGGTCGAGCAGGTTCCGGAAGAAGTCCTGGGACAGGACTCCCACGGTCTCGGTGAAGACGCCGTGCCGGCTGCCGCCGGTGTTGGCGCCGAGGACCCGCAGGCCGCCGACGAGGACGGTCATCTCCTTGGCGGTGAGCTCGAGCATGTAGGCGCGGTCGACGAGCAGGGTCTCGGGCTCGATCTTCACGCCCGGGGCGACGTAGCTGCGGAAGCCGTCGGCGCGCGGCTTGAGCCACTTCATGCCGCCGACGTCGGTCTGCTCCTGCGAGGCGTCGGTGCGGCCGGGCGTGAACGGCACGGTGACCTGCACGCCCGCGTCCGCCGCGGCCTTCTCGACCGCCGCGCAGCCGCCGAGCACGATGGTGTCGGCGAGCGAGACCGGCTTGGCGAAGGCCTGGCGCACCTGGTCGAGCTTCTCGACGACCTCCTGCGTGCCGGCGTTGACCTCCCACGAGCGCTGCGGCTCCAGGCGCAGGCGGGCACCGTTGGCGCCGCCGCGCTTGTCGGTGCCGCGGTAGGACGCGGCCGCCGACCAGGCGGTGTGGACGAGCTGGGAGACGGTCAGGCCCGAGGCGAGGATCCGCTGCTTGAGCTCGGCCGCGTCCGCGTCGGTGATGAGCTCGTGGTCGACCGCGGGGACCGGGTCCTGCCAGAGGAGCTCCTCCTCCGGCACGTCCGGGCCGAGGTAGCGGCTCTTGGGACCCATGTCGCGGTGCAGCAGCTTGAACCAGGCGCGGGCGTAGGCGTCGGCGAAGTACTCCGGGTCGGCGTAGAACCGCTCGGAGATCTCGCGGAACTCCGGGTCGGCCATGAGCGCGACGTCCGTGGTCGCCATCATCGGGGCGTTCATCTTGCCCTCGATGTGGGCGTCGGGGACGAGCGCCTGCGCCTCGGGGTTCTTCGGCTTCCACTGCTTGGCGCCGGCCGGGCTCTCGCCGAGCTCCCACTCGTAGGAGAACAGCATCTCGAAGTAGGTGTTGTCCCACTGCGTCGGCGTGGGGGTCCAGGCACCCTCGAGGCCGCTGGTGATGGTGTCGGCGCCCTTGCCGGTGCCGTGCTCGTTCTTCCAGCCCAGGCCGTTGCCGTGGACCGGGCAGCCCTCGGGCTCGGGGCCGACCAGCTCGGGGTTGCCGCCGCCGTGGGTCTTGCCGAAGGTGTGGCCGCCGGCGATGAGCGCGACGGTCTCCTCGCTGTTCATCCCCATCCGGCTGAACGTCACCTTGATGTCGTGCGCGGAGGCCAGCGGGTCCGGGCGACCCTGCGGGCCCTCGGGGTTGACGTAGATCAGGCCCATGGTGACGGCGGCGAGCTCGCCCTCCTCCAGGTCGAGCGGGGCGTCGTCTGCGTAGCGCTCGTCGCCCAGCCAGGTGTCCTCGGGACCCCAGAAGACCTCGACGGGCTGCCAGGAGTCCTCGCGGCCGAAGCCGAAGCCGAACGTGGGCAGGCCCATGTCGTCGTGCGCGACGTTCCCGGCGAGCACGAGCAGGTCGGCCCAGGAGAGCTTGCGGCCGTACTTCTGCTTGATCGGCAGGAGCAGACGGCGCGCCTTGTCGAGGTTCGCGTTGTCGGGCCAGCTGTTGAGCGGGGCGAAGCGCTGGCCGCCGTTGCCGCCGCCGCCGCGACCGTCGGCGCTGCGGTAGGTGCCGGCCGCGTGCCAGCTCATCCGGATGAACAGCGGGCCGTAGTGGCCCCAGTCCGCCGGCCACCACTCCTGGGAGGTGCGCATGACCTCGCGCAGGTCCGCCTTGAGGGCGTCGACGTCGAGCTCGGTGACGGCCGACCGGTAGTCGAAGCCCTCCCCCAGCGGGTCGGAGTCGCGCGACGGCTTGTTGAGGACCGACAGGTCGACCTGGTTCGGCCACCAGTCCCGGTTGGAGCGGGGACGGTTGGTGACCTGCGGGGTCGGCGACTTGATCGCCGGGTTCTCGCTCTCCGTGGTGCTCTCGGTCGTCGGCGCGGCCTGCGCGTCGGCGGACGAGTCGTAGGGCTTCGGGTCGTTCTCGATGGTGTCGGAAGGCGGCGTGGTCACGTCGGTCCTCTCTGAGGCGGGTCGGTGGAGCGGTGCGGTGGGTGGGAGGTGCGCGGGTGGTCCCGTCAGGCGGCGGCGCAGGCGGGGCAGCGGCCCCAGTAGACGACCTCGGCCTCGTCGATGACGAAGCCGCTGTCGTCGGAGGCGGTCAGGCACGGCGAGTGGCCCACCGCGCAGTCCACGTCGGCGATCGCGCCGCAGCCGCGGCACACCACGTGGTGGTGGTTGTCCGAGGTCCGCGTCTCGTAGCGGGCCACGGAGCCGGCGGGCTCGATGCGCCGGACGAGCCCGGCGTCGGTGAGGGTGCGCAGGACGTCGTAGACCGCCTGGTGCGACACCGCCCCCAGCGAGGCCCGGGCCGCGCGCAGGACGGTGTCGGTGTCCGCGTGCGGGTGGGCGTGCACGGCCTCGAGCACCGCGAGCCGCGGTCCTGTGACGCGCAGCGACGAGCCGCGCAGGACGCGGGTGAGCTCGTCGACGGTCGGCACGCCGCCACCCTGCTGCACAGACTTGAACGAGTCAAGACGAGCGGGCGGGTCGGAGCGGGTCGGTCCCTGCGGTGCGCGCGACCGGCTGCGAGCGTGCCCGAGATCGTCGGGGACGCTCGCCGGCCGGGTCGTGTGCGGCGCGAGGGGGGCCGAGATCGTCGGGGAGGCTCACGGGTCGGGCGCGCCACCCGACCAGCACACGACTCCTGCGATATGTGCTTCCAGCCGACCCCGGGGCCGTGTCGTGCGCCGTCCGGGCGCACCCCTGCCACGATCGAGCACGTGCAGGCCCGGGACGTGGTGGACGCGGTGTCCGTGGTCCTCGGCGTCGCGGCGTTCCTCGTGGCAGCCCGCGAGCTGGCGCGCGCCCGGCCCCGGCGGCTCCCCGAGCCGTGGGCGCTCACGCCCCTGGCTGGGTGCGCCGGCTTCGCCCTGTCCCTGCTGCTGGTCGCCGCGGTTCTCGAGCGGGACGGCGTGACGGTGGCGCGCCAGTCGGCCCTGCTGGTCGGCCTCGTCGTGCTGGCCCTGCTCGTCCGCCGACTGCACCGCCGCGCAGGACCAGCCCTGACCGATGAGCCCGCGCGCCCGCGGCAGTCAGCCCCGACGACACCGACCCCAGGAGGACCCATGTCGTTCCAGGCCTACCTCGACGCCGCCGAGAAGAAGACCGGCCTGACTCCCGCCGAGCTCGTCGCTCGGGCGCACGAGCGCGGGTTCGGGCCTGGCACCAAGGCCGGACCGATCCTCGCGTGGCTGTCCGAAGAGCACGGGCTGGGACGCGGCCACGGCATGGCGCTCGTCCACGTGATCACGAAGGGGCCGGGGATCGCCGACACCCACGTGGGCACCGCGGGGGTGCACCGTGACGCCTCGGACACCCTCGACCTCCGCGGCATCGCCCACCGGCAGGAGCCGCTGGACGGCTGACGGGCCCGTCGTCCACCGAGATGCCGGTCAGGGCGCGCCGCGGCGCCCCGACAGAGCCGTTGATCGGCATCTCGACGAGGCGGCACCGGCACCCGCTCACCACGGGGGCGGCCCGCGTCCACCCACCGCGACGGCGTGCCCCGGCAGGCGCGCCAGCGACGCCCGGCACAGTGACGGCATGGCGACCGTCCTTGTCACCGGCGCGACGGGCACCCTCGGGCGCGACGTCGTCCCTGCCCTGCGCGCGCGAGGGGTGGACCCGCTGCTCCTGAGCCGCAGCCCCGCCCGCGGCAGCCGGTACCACCAGGCCGACCTGGTCACCGGCCGCGGGGTGGCCGACGCGCTGGCCGGGGTGGGGACGGTGGTGCACCTCGCCGCCGGGAAGGACCAGGTCGCCGCCGCCCGCGATCTGCTCGACGCCGCCTCGGCGTAGGGCGTCACGCACGTCGTACTCGTCTCCATCGTCGGGGTGGACCGGATCCCGCTGCCGTACTACCGGGCAAAGCACGCCGCCGAGCAGCTCGTGGAGTCCGGCCCCGTGCCGCGGACCACCCTGCGCGCGTCCCAGTTCCACCAGCTCGTGGTCGGCATGCTCGCCGCCCAGCGGTTCTCGCCCGTGCTGCTCGCGCCGGATATCCGGCTCCAGCCGGTCGACACCCGCCAGGTGGCCGACCGACTGGCCGCCCTCGCCGTGTCGGCGCCGGCGGGACGGGTGGCCGACCTGGCCGGGCCCGAGGTCCGGGAGCTGCCCGACCTCGCCCGCGCCTGGCGGGCCAGCACCGGCTCGCGGGGACCCGTCGTCCCCGTGCGACTGCCCGGCCGGACCTTCGCGGCGTACCGGGCGGGGCACCAGCTCGCGCCGGACCTGCGATCGGGCGGGCGCACCTTCGAGGAGTTCCTGGCGGCGACGGCGGTCCGGAGCGGCGGCTGAGCCTGGCCCCCGGCACCGTCAGAGCGACCCGTCACAGCAGCAGGACGAGGTCCTTCGCCGGGGTCACCGGGCGCAGGCCCAGCAGCAGCCTCGCCGGACCCTCCAGCGGGTCCTCGCACTCGTCGAGCGGGATGTCCCACGACCCCGGGTCCTGCCCGGGGCGGCGCGCGGACGTCGAGCAGACGGCCTCCAGGACGGCCCGGAGCTCTGCCAACTCACCGGCGCCCAGCTCCCCGGGGAAGCCGGAGTCGTAGGGCTCGATACCGAGCGGCGGGGACGTGAACAGCCTCGCGACGAGCTCGCCGGCACGACCGGGCAGCAGCGCGGCCTGCTCGAGGAGGGCGTCCTGCTCGTGCCAGTCGAGGAGGTTCGCCACGACCGGGTGGACGAGCGTCCAGCTCGCCTCCACGGCCCGGTCGAGCGCCTCGGGGGTCCCGGGTTCATCGTCCGCCTCCACCGCGCGGCGCAGCTCGTCGAGCGAACCCCCGAAGAAGTTGTAGAGCTGGGACACGGCCACCCCTCCCCGGTCGTCGAGCACCTGCGACCCCATCGTTTCCCTCGGATGGATTTTGGTGCGCCGCCGTGCCGCTGTGTACGTTGGTTAGGCATCCCTAACCAATCGCTCGAGAGGTTCCCATGACCCGCGCCCACCGCCGCCTGCCCGCCGGCGCCGCCGCCCTGCTCGCCCTCACCCTCGCCGCCTGCTCCTCCGCCTCGGCGGACGACGAGGCCGCCCCCGCCGCCGGGTCGAGCACCGGCTCCGACGGCTGGGAGACGACGACCATCGAGCACGCGCTTGGCACGACCGTGCTCGAGCAACGGCCCGAGCGGGTCGCCACGGTGGCGTGGGCCAACCACGAGGTCCCCCTGGCCCTGGGCGTCGTGCCCGTAGGCATGGCCGCGGCGAACTTCGGCGACGACGACGGGGACGGTGTCCTGCCCTGGGTCGAGGACGCCCTGACCGAGCTCGACGCCGAGACCCCCGTGCTGTTCGACGAGACCGACGGCATCGACTTCGAGGCCGTCGCGGACACCGACCCCGACGTCATCCTTGCCGCCTACTCCGGGCTCACGCAGGAGGACTACGACACCCTGAGCGAGATCGCGCCCGTCGTGGCGTTCCCCGAGACCGCGTGGGGCACCGCGTGGCGGGAGATGGTCGAGCTCAACAGCGCGGCCATGGGCATGGCCGAGGAGGGCGAGGCGCTGGTCGCCGAGCTCGAGGACGAGATCGCCGAGGTCGCCGCGGCGCACCCCGAGCTCGAGGGCACGTCGGCGATGTTCCTCACCCACGTCGACACCACCGACCTCAGCGAGGTCAGCTTCTACACGACCCACGACACCCGGGTGCAGTTCTTCGACGACATCGGCCTGGCCACCCCCGAGAGCGTCGGGACCGCCTCCGCCGAGACCGACCAGTACTCCCTGACCCGCAGCGCCGAGCAGGCCGACGCCTTCTCCGACGTCGACGTCATCGTCACCTACGGCGGCGAGGAGCTGGTGAGCGCGCTCGAGGCAGACCCGCTGCTCTCGCAGATGCCCGCCGTCGCCGGCGGCGCTGTGGTCAGCCTCCCCGGCGACAGCCCGCTCGGGACCGCCGCGAACCCGACGCCGCTGTCGATCTCCTACGTCCTCGAGGACTACGTGGAGCTCATCGCCCAGGCCGCGGCCGCACGCTGACATGACCACCGCGGTGGCCTCCCCCCGGGGGCCGAGCACCCTCCGGCGCCGCCGTCGGGCGCGCTGGGCCTGGCTGCTCGTCGTCCTGGCGCTGCTCGTCGGCGTCTGCCTGGCCTCGGTCATGGTGGGCTCTCGGGAGGTGGGCTGGTCCGACGTCCTCGCGGGGGTGCGGGGCCAGGTCGACGGGTTCGACCAGGCCGCGGTGGCCACCCGCCTCCCGCGCACCGCGATGGCCGTCCTCGCCGGGGCCGCCCTGGCCGTCTCCGGGGCGGTCATGCAGGGGGTCACGCGCAACCCGCTGGCCGACCCGGGGATCCTCGGCGTCACGACCGGTGCCTCGCTCGCCGTGGTCACGGGGATCGCGTACTTCGGGCTCACCGTGGCCACGAGCTACGTCTGGGTGGCGATCCTCGGGGCCGGGGTCACCGCGGTGTTCGTCTACGCCGTCGGCTCGCTGGGCCGCGGAGGTGCGACACCCCTCAAGCTGGCGCTGGCGGGGGCGGCCACCTCGGCCGCCCTCGCCTCGTTCGTCACCGCCGTCATGCTCCCGCGCAACGACGTCGCCGGCGGGGTGCGGTCCTGGCTGGTCGGCGGGGTCGGGGGCGCGACGGCCAGCAGCACCGGGCAGGTGCTGCCGTTCCTCATGGTCGGCCTGCTCGCCTGCCTGGTCGCCGCCCGGCCGCTGAACTCGCTCGCGCTCGGCGACGAGCTCGCCGCCGGCCTCGGGGAGAAGGTGGCCCTCGCGCGCGGCGGCGCCGCCCTAGGGGCCGTCGTCCTGGCGGGGGCCTCGACCGCGGCGACGGGGCCGATCGGCTTCGTCGGGCTGGTCGTGCCGCACGCCTGCCGCACGCTCGTCGGCTCCGACCACCGGTGGCTGCTGCCCTTCTCCGCGCTCGTCGGCGCCGTGCTGCTCACCGGCGCGGACATCCTCGGCCGCATCGTCGCCCGGCCCGCCGAGATCGACGTCGGCATCGTCACGGCCCTGGTCGGCGCCCCGTTCTTCGTGTGGCTGGTCCGCAGCCGGAAGGTGGGCTCCCTGTGACGCTGCTGGCACCCCCCGCCGCCGAGGAGCACGCCCCGGCACCCGCCGGCGCGACCGCCCGGGCCGTCGCACGGGGCCGCCGCCGGCGCACCCGTCGCCGGCGTGCCGTGGTCGGCGCCCTGCTGCTGCTGGTCGTGGTCGCCTTCTGCCTGTCGCTCATGGTGGGGGGCACCGTCTACCCGCCCTCCGACGTGGCCCGGGTGCTGCTCGGCGGCGACGTCGACGGCGCGAGCTTCACGGTCGGCCGGCTCCGGCTGCCCCGCGCGGTGCTGGCCGTCGCGACCGGGTTCTGCTTCGGGCTGGCGGGCGTGACCTTCCAGACGATGCTCCGCAACCCGTTGGCCAGCCCCGACGTCATCGGCATCAGCGCGGGGGCCAGCGCCGCCGCCGCGTCCGCCATCGTCACGCTGTCCCTCGGCAGCACCGCCGTCTCGGTGGTGGCCGTCGTGGCGGGGCTCGCGGTGGCCCTGGTCGTCTACGCGCTGTCCTCGCGGGGTGGGGTGGTGGGCACCCGTCTCGTGCTGGTCGGCATCGGCGTCGCGGCCATGCTCGAGAGCCTCACCACCTACGTGCTGTCGACCGCGGCGGCGTGGGACCTGCAGGAGGCGCTGCGCTGGCTGACGGGCAGCCTCAACGGGGCCCGGTGGGGTCAGGTCGTCCCGGTCCTCGTCGCGCTGCTGGTGCTCACGCCGGTGCTGCTGTCCCGCTCCCGTGACCTCGCCGCCACGCAGCTGGGGGACGACGCCGCCAGCGCGCTCGGGGTGCGGGTCGAGCGCACCCGCCTCGTGCTCGTGGTCACCGCGGTGCTGCTGCTGTGCGTGGCCACCGCCGCCGCCGGCCCGATCGCGTTCGTCGCCTTCCTGTCCGGGCCGGTCGCCGCCCGCCTGGTGGGGCCCGGTCCGTCCCTGCTCGTCCCCGCCGGGCTGGTGGGGGCCGCGCTCGTGCTCGTGGCGGACCTGGTCGGGCAGAACTGGCTCGGGCTGCGCTACCCGGTCGGCGTGGTCACCGGTGTCCTCGGGGCGCCGTACCTGCTGTACCTCATCGTCCGCGTCAACCGTGCCGGAGGCTCGCTGTGACCACCGCCCACTCCCTCGTCGTCGAGGACGTCACCCTCGGCTACGGCGACCGGACCGTGGTCAGCGGGCTGGACCTGGAGGTGCTGCCCGGCAAGGTCACGGCCGTCGTCGGCGCCAACGCCTGCGGCAAGTCGACCCTGCTCCGGTCGATGTCCCGGCTGCTCACCCCGCGCGCCGGCCACGTCCTGCTCGACGGCAGGGCCGTCCACCGCACGCCGGCCAAGCAGCTGGCCCGGACCCTGGGCCTGCTCCCCCAGTCCCCCGTCGCCCCGGACGGCATCACGGTCTCCGACCTGGTTGGGCGCGGCCGCCACCCGCACCAGGGGATCCTGTCGCGCTGGCGCACCGAGGACGACGACGCCGTCGCCGCCGCCCTGGACGCCACCGGGACGGCCGCGCTCGCCGACCGGCCCGTCGACGAGCTGTCCGGCGGCCAGCGCCAGCGGGTGTGGATCGCCATGGCGCTGGCGCAGGAGACCGACCTGCTCCTGCTGGACGAGCCCACGACGTTCCTCGACGTCAGCCACCAGGTCGAGGTGCTCGACCTGCTCACCGACCTCAACCGGTCCCGGGGCACGACGGTCGTCATGGTCCTGCACGACCTCAACATGGCGGCCCGCTACGCCGACCACCTCGTGGCGATGGCCGGCGGCCGGGTGCACGCGGCCGGGCACCCCGACCAGGTGCTGACCGCGGAGACGGTGCGCGCCGTGTTCGGGCTGGAGAGCCTCGTCGTCGTCGACCCGACGTCGGGGCGGCCGCTCATGCTGCCGCTGGGCCGGCACCACTCCCTGGTGACTGAGGACGCTGCCGGGCAGCGGCTGCTCGTCGGGGAGGCGGCGCGCGCCTGAGGGGCGCCTGAGGAGTACCCGCGCGACGCGTACGCGACGGGCGGGCCAGCCGGACCGACGTCCCCGCAGCCTTGATGCACCCTGTCGGCATGCCTGGCGCTGACCCCGACGTCGTCACCTCGCCGTGGGGTCCATGGCGGGCCCGGGCGATCTGCGCGGGTCTGGTCACGTGGCTGGGTGGAGTCGACGTCATGCTCGCGAACGTCATG
This sequence comes from Aquipuribacter hungaricus, assembly GCF_037860755.1. Lineage (NCBI taxonomy): Bacteria > Bacillati > Actinomycetota > Actinomycetes > Micrococcales > Intrasporangiaceae > Aquipuribacter > Aquipuribacter hungaricus. The sequence goes on from NZ_JBBEOI010000023.1 coordinate 19,601, forward strand.
GAGGACTCCCTCTTCATCGCCGGATGGCTCGCGAGTGCCCTGGGCCTGGTGGTCGCGGTGGCGACGTTGCTGAGCGCGGCCGTCAGACGACGTCCCGCCCGGTGGACCTTCCCCGGGACGGTGCTCGCGGTCCCCCGGGCGGCCGGTCTGCCGCCCTGGCTGTTCATGGCACTCCTGGCCGTCCTGGTGGCGGGCATCCCCGTGCTCATGGGACTCCTCCTGGCACGACTCTCCGGGTGACGGGGTGCCTGGCGAGGGGGCACCTGGACCTGGGGGCCTGACAGGACGGCTAGCGCGCCGCCGAGCAAGACGCCGGCAGCAGCCGGAGCACGACCGCCTCCGCGTGCTCGGCGGGGAACAGGCTCACCTGGATGCGGACCGCGCCGGCGACGACATCGACCTGTCGCTCGGTCTCGGGGTCCCCCACCATCAGACGCCCGGACGGGCACCACAGCTCGCCGTCGAAGTGGACAGGGTCACCCGGCGCAGCCGCCTGGAACGCGACCACGACCGCCACCTGCGCGCCGGGGATGCCGAGATCGTCAGGCCATCCGTCCGGAGCTTCGACGTCCTGGGCGTGCCGCACCGGAACCGCCAGCCAAGAGGTGGACGCCGACACGGCGCCCTGACCCACCCCGACAGGCAGCTCCGCCGTCCTGGCGTCATCGTCGACGACGGTCAGCAGTCCCCAGCCGAAGGACTGGTGCCAGGAGACGTCCTGCCTCGTGCCGTCATCGGAGGCTGCCGTCACGGGAGGCAGTCTCCATGAGCCGGTCAGGCACCTGTCCCGACACAGACTGGCCGTGGCGACGATGCAGGTGCTCGCCGAGGGTCACGAGGCCGTCGCACCCGCCGACCAGCGGGACAGGACCGGCTCCGCTGCCGTGCGCGCCGGCCAGCACAGCGTCTGCCCGTGCGCGGCGAACAGCTCGTCGCGCGAGCCGTAGCGACCCAGCTCGGCCAGGACCCACCCCGCCAGGCTGCACGTGCTGCACCCGACCTGGGGCTGGTCGTGCCCGTCGGTGGTCGGGCCCGGGACCTCGTCCCACCGGACGGCGCCACGCCCGACCGCCTCGAAGAGGGTCTCCTCGCCGACGTTCGTGAACCGGCCGCCACTGTCCGAGTGCAGGTCCGGGGCGCCGAGCAGGGCCGAGCTGTCCAGCCACACGCCGTCGACGCGGAACTCCGGCCACGCGAGGACGACCTCGTCGGGGACGACGGCCCGCAGGCCGGGGAACCTCAGGTACCAGAAGCGACCGTCCAGCAGCAGGCCCCGGGACCGGGTCGGGACGTCGACGGCCCGGGCCACGGCCTCGAGCACGGCCAGACGCTGGGAGCAGGAGCCCCGCCCGCTCCGCAGGGTCCGGCTGACCGGCTGGGCCTCGTCGACGGCGTACACCGGCCGGATCCTCTGGGCGACCAGCCCGTGGGCGACGCGCAGGACGCCTGCGACGTCGTCACGAGCCGTCGACCCGGTGCAGTCCCGCAGCAGCGACCGCACCTCCGCCGAGGTGTGGTCGAGGATGCGCGTGGCGTCGGTTGACCCGGGGCACCCGTCGTCGGCGGGGGCGGTCGCCGACCTCCGGCGTCCAGCCCGGCTGGCCCACGGGGTGAGCGCGCGCGACGTCATGGGCGCCATGGTGCGCCGCCGCCGGCTGGCCCCGCAGGGCATCTCGACGAGAACAGCCGGTCGCGCGACGACCATGGACGAGGTGCGCCGGACGGCGTCACCATCAGCCCATGAGCCGCGCCCAGGAGCTCGTCCCGGACAAGCTGCACCTGACGCGCCCTGCCCCGCCCGGGCGGCGGATCGCCCTCGTCGCGCTCGCGGTGCTCGTGCTCGTCTCGGTCGCCGGGTACGCCCTCACGATCGTGGCCACCTACCTGGAGAACGGCCTCACCGCCGTCCCCCTGTCCGAGGTGGCCAGCGGCGCCTACGACCCCGCCGCCCTGCCCTTCCCGCCGTCGGACGCGACCGGGGCGCTGGGCTTCCTGTTCCTCCTGCTGATGCCGGTGTCCTCCGGGCTCGGCGGCATGCTGGTGGGCCTCGACCTGCTCGTGGAGGGCCCGCCGCGCCCGCGGGCGGACCGGCTGCTGAGCGTCGGCGTCCTCGTCCTGTGCGCGGTCGTCTTCGTGGCCTTCCTCGCGACGGCGCAGCTGTCGGTGTGGTGGATGGACTGACCACGTCCTGGCCGTCAGGTGAAACGGTCACGGGGGTGCCGGTCAGGAGACTGACGTGAGCCCACCACGGACACCCGACGCCGCCGACGAGGCCGAGCAGCGTTTCCGGGCGCTGTACGCGAGCGTGCACGCCGACGTCGTCCGCTTCGTCCGCCGGCGCCTGCCGAGCGAGCAGGTCACCGCCGCCGAGGACGTCGTCGCCGACGCCCTGCTGGTCGCGTGGCGCCGCTTCGACGACGCCCCCCGCCGCCTGGACGCCCAGCGCGCCTGGGTCTTCGGCATCGCCCGGAACTGCCTGCTGACCTCGCGCAGAGGGAGCAGCCGCCGCGACGCGCTCGCGGTGCGCGTCGCCGATCGGAGCGCTGGGGCGGCCGACTCCCCCCTCGACGGGCTCGTCGCGGGCCTCGACCTCGCCGCGGCCTGGCGCCGCCTGTCCCCCGGCGAGCAGGAGGTGCTGGCCCTCACGGTCTTCGACGAGCTCACCTCGTCGCAGGCCGCGCTCGTGCTCGGCACCACGCCTACCGCTTACCGGCTGCGCCTCATGCGGGCCCGCCGAGCGCTGCGGACGCTGCTCTCCGACGCGGACACAGGCACCACCGCAGGCCTCGGCGTCGAGGAGCCCGTCCGAGGACCACGACACCCCGCCCCGTCCGCCCACGAGCCGCTGGAGGCGACCCGATGAGCTCGACCCACGTCCCCGACGCCCGCATCGACGCTGCCCTGCGCAGCCTGGACGCAGCACCGGGTGTCCCGCTCGACGACCTCGCCCGCGCCCGCGGCGATGCCGCGCTGGAGCGTGCCCTCGCCCAGGGACGGACGCCCGGCGCCGCGTCCGACAGCGACCTGCCGCGGCCGCGGCGCACAGGGCTCCGCGTGGCGACCATCGGTCTCGCAGCCGCCGTCGCTGCGATCGGCATCGCCACCTCCCAGACGCTCGGCGGAGCGGGCACGGCCTACGCCGCCTCGTGGACGCCGGCGCCCTCCGCGGCCAGCGACGCCGACGTCGCCGCTGCCCAGCAGGTGTGCGACGACTCGGCAGCCGAGGTGGCGCCCGAGGGGTCCGATCCGCTTCGGACCCGGCTGGCCGAGCGGCGTGGTGACCTGGTCCTGCTCGCCATGGACGACGGGTCGGCGGCCCCCGCCGTGCTGACGTGCATCGTGGCGCTGCCGCCCGGGGGCGACGCGGAGCCCGTGGGCAGCGCCGGCGGTGGCGGCATGGCGCGTCCAGCCCCGGACGCCGTCTCCGACGCGTCGGTCTTTGAGCGCACCGTCCCGGGTGACGAGCTCTCGGTCATCGACGGCCTCGCCGGCGAGCGCGTCCAGGCGGTCACGGTGCACTCCGCCGACGGGCACGTGGTGGAGGCGACGGTCGCGGCGGGGCACTACGCAGCCTGGTGGCCGGGCCCGGCGATGCGGCGGTCGTCGGAGACGTCCGGCGCGGGCGTCGACGAGGGGTGCGAGGGCGACTACGACGGCGCCCGCCTCGAGCCGGGGTACACGCTCGACGTCACCCTGGACGACGGCACTGTGCTCCGGGGCATCTCCGCCGCCGACCTGTGAGCGGCTCGGACGGGGCCCGCGTGTGACGGCGGTCCCGGGTGTCCCGGGGCCGTCGTCAGTCGAGCACCACGGCAGCAGCCGGCCGGGCCCGGGCCTGTGCCGCGAGCTCGTGCCAGTAGGCCGACGCGGTGCCCGTCTGACGGAGGACGGCGTCGGGCGCGAGCGGCGCCGGCCACAGCTGCATCAGGTACCGGTCGACGACCGGGCCGCCCTCGTCCCGGGCGTCCGCCTGGCGCGCCTCCTCCATGCCCCGCGCGGACCACCGCACCCGGTAGGTCCCCGCCGCGGGCAGGGTCACGGGGTAGCTGTCCTGGAACGCCGACAGGTACATGTCCGCCGCGCCGGTGGTCAGGGAGGCCTCGACCACGTCCTCCCAGCCCTCCTCGGGCTCCGGGGCGGCCTGGAGCGCCTCGACCCGGAGCGGGACGTGGCCGGTGTGCATCCCGGTGACGATAGACAGCCTCTCGGGCTGCGCGGCACCGACCAGCCCGTTGACCTGCCCGACCCTGCCGGCCTCGAGCTCCGCCTCCGCGTCCATGGGCAGCAGGTACAGGAAGCCGTACATGACGAAGACCTCGCCGTCGAAGAGCGTCGGCACGGGTGACCTCCCTGGTGGGCGGGCTGGCTCGCGGGTCGAGGCGGCCGGCTACGGCTACGGCTGTGGCGTCGGGTCGCCGGACGAGGTCGGCGCTGCGCAGGAGAACGTGATGCTGCCGTTCTCGCCGAGGTCGCCCGACCCGACGAGCTCGCCGTCGACGTACGCCTCGACGGGTCCGGGCGGGACCTGCACGCCCGCCGTCCCTCCGGACTGCAGCTCCACGGTGCCCACGACCTCGCCGTCCTGCCGGACCTCCACCAGAGCCGGACCTGTGCGCGAGGGGTCCTCGTCCACGCACACCTCTACGTTCGTGGTGGTGGTCAGCCCCTGGGCGTCGTCCCCGCCGCTGCAGCCCGTCAGCAGGACCGAGGCAGAGCAGGCCAGCCACATCCCGGCAGCGACGCCTGACCGCGGGGTTCGGGGGCTGGGGCGTCGGCGCGGCGGGTGCACGCGAGATCCCACCACAGCGCACCCTGCGGCGTCACGCGTCGCACCCGCCCACGACCGGCGGACGCTGCTGGTCAGCGCAGACGCGCCCGCAGGACCGGGACGCCCTCGCCCGCCAGCGCGCCGAGGGCAGCGCCGCGCCCGGTGAGCGCCAGCAAGAGGGCCTCGGCAGGGCCGCTGACGGTCGGACCGCGCCCGTGCGTCCAGTCGACGTCGTCGGCCTCGAACCGCAGCCCGTCCAGCGTCCCGTCGGCGACCAGGCCGCGGGCGGAGCGGCTGGTCAGGAACGCCAGCGACGTCAGCACCCGGTCCTCCGGCAGGTCGCAGCGCAGCCCGAGCGGCCAGCGCACGTCCAGGCCGTGCACGAGCAGGTCGGTGAGGGGCGCCTCCGGACCGGACCCGGGCGGCGTGAAACGCGACCCTGCCCTCTGCCTCAGCATGTCGACGATCTCGTCGAACGGCCGGCGAGCCTGCCGGCGGGTCAGCCGATCGTTCGCCCGGTCGAAGTCGCCGCGGCAGACCAGCATGGTCAGCAGGAACATCGGCATGCCCACCTGGAGCGGCATGAGCAGGTGCGCGGCGACGTCGTGGACGCTCCAGCCACGGCACAGGCTGGGCGTCCCCTGCTGCTCCGGGGTGAGCCCGGACAGCATGTCGGCCACGGCTCGACGCTCGTCCGCGATGGCCGCGAAGGTGTCCACGGTGGCGAGCGTTCCATCCCGGAGCCGTGCGGGGCGAGACCCAGGTGCCTGCAGACGCCGGCCGTCTCGCTGAGCCGGGCGAGACCCGCCCCGTGGCGTCAGCCGGTGGGCTCGTCGTGGGCGGCGCGGTGGGCGAGGACGTCGTCCATGTGGGTCTCAGCCCACGCCTTGATGGTGCGGACCGCCTCGCGCAGGGAGGCACCCAGGTCGGTCAGCTCGTAGGTCACCGTCACCGGGACGGTGGCGATGACGGTCCGGGTGACCAGGCCGTCGCGCTCGAGGGACCTCAGCGTCTGGGTGAGCATCTTCGGGCTGACCCCCGCCAGCTGCCGGGACAGCTCCGAGTACCGCATCACCCGTCCGCCGTGGGCGCCCGCAGCGTCGGACTTCTGCCCGGAGCCGTCGCCGCCGAGGGCGCACAGCACCAGGGTCACCCACTTGTCAGAGACCCGGTCCAGGAGCTGCCGGCTCGGGCACACGGCCAGGAACGCGTCGTACTCGACCTTGGCCCGGGTCTTCCTCTGGGCAGCCGTCACGGCCATGGGCGTCTCCTCGGTGACCAACACACTCCTGGGTGCCTGCTTCCCGGCGGGGAGCAGCAGCCGCAGACTCGCACAGGCAGCCGGTCACGCCTCGGACGCGAAAGCGGGCAGGCCAGGGCCCGACAGGTCGTCGACGGCAACCCGGCGACCGCACGCGACCAGGAGCAGCGACACCGCCGGACCGCAGACCTCGGGCCCTGTTCCCACGGACAGGTCGGCGTCCGTGGCGACGAGCCGGACGCGCGCGAGCACCTCCTTGGCCCCGCCGAACGAGGCCGGCGTCGAGGCCTGCAGGCGCAGGGCCCGGACCACCGCCTCCTCGGGGTACGCCCGGGCCAGCCCCAGGGGGCGGCGGATGTCCTCACCGTGGACCACCTCCTCGACGAGGCGGCTGTCCAGCGGGGCAGGCGGGGTGGTCGTCCGCGTCGCGACCGCCCTGAGCCGGTCCAGCGTCTGCCGCGGGGATGTGCCGCGGTACCGCTGGACGCCGTCCGCGTTCTGGCGCCCGAAGTCGAACCTGGCACGGGCCATGGCGACGACGAACCCCAGGCGTGTCGTCAGCGCGGAGTCGACCAGGTGGGCGGCGACGTCCTGCACGTCCCAGCCCTCGCAGAGCGAGGGACGCGTCCAGTCCCCCGTCTCGAGACCTTGTAGGTCCTCGATCAGGGCCCGGCGCTCCGCGTGCACCATCGGCCAGACGTCGCCCACAGGTCCTCCTCGTCGAGGACCACCGTGGTCCACCGCGTCGAGCGGCAGACCCACCGGTCCGGGCAGAGTCATCGGCACGGTGCTGGGGCGTGTCGAGGCGTCTCCGGCCCCGCGAGCCAGCACAGGCATCTGGGCAACCGCCAAGTGCCCCCGGGAACGACGAAGGCCCAGCCCGGCGCATCCGCCGACCTGGGCCTTCCTGTCTCAACCGTACGTGCGCCCGGAGGGACTCGAACCCCCAACCTTCTGATCCGTAGTCAGATGCTCTATCCGTTGAGCTACGGGCGCCCGATCGTCGCCAGGCGACGTGCGGACCGGACGAGGATACCGGACCCCAGGGGGTGCCGCGGTACGCCAGACCCGGCCCGGCCTAGCCGGACGATGCGGCCGTCGTCGCGGCGACGGTCCCGGCCGCCACCGCGGCCTGCATGGCTGCCACGGCGCTGCGCACGGCGTCAGCGGCCCAGGCCCCCTCGGCCACCACCTTGGCGCGGGCCTTGACCGCGCGGCGCTCGCGGCCGTCCAGCCCCGGCAGGACGGTGTGAGCCTTGTCGACGGCCAGCAGCAGGGCCGTGAGCGCCGCGGTCCGCTCGTCGGGGGTGAGGCCCACGACGAGGACGTCGTGGAGGCGGGCGCGGACGGCGTCCTCGTGCGCGGAGTCGGCCGCAGGCCACCGGGTGCGCGGGAACAGCCCGAGGACCCGGTCCGACCGGCGCTCGAGGACCCCGCGCCCCTCCAGCCTGTCCAGCAGCCGGGCACGCAGCCCCTTGCCGAGCCGACCGACGAGGTCCTGCGAGCCGCGGGGCCGCTCGGCGACGGTCGCCTGGGCCTGCTCCAGGAGCGGGTCCTCCAGCGGGGCGGCGTCGGCGACGGACACCCGCTCGCGCGCGTACCAGGGGCCGTCACGGGTGAGCTCGACGCGCCCCAGGAGCGCGAGCTCGAGCAGCAGCGCACCCCCGAGGACCAGGTCCGTCCTGGTCCCGTCGAGGGTCTGGGCACCTGTCACGTCGTCGAGCAGGAGCAGCAGCAGGTCCTCCGCGAGAAGGGTCATAAACCTCACGACGGTAGTCCAGGAGCCCCCTCCGGGGCCGCAGCGACACCCGTCCCGAGTTGTCCGGTTCCGCCCGCTCGTGCTCAGGTGGGCCCCGCACCCCCGTCCGCACCAGCGCAGGAGGACCCCTCTATGCCCGCCACCACCCGACCCGCCCGACCCGCCGCACGAGCCCGCCGGGCCCTGGCCCGCCGCCTCGCCCCCGCCCTGCTCATGAGCGCGGCGATGGGCGCCCCTCTCGCCGTCAGCGCCCCCGCGCAGGCCGCCCCCGGCGAGGTCTGGGACCGCCTGGCGCAGTGCGAGGCCAGCGGAAACTGGGCCATCAACACCGGCAACGGCTACTACGGCGGGCTGCAGTTCTACCAGCCCACCTGGGCCTCCTTCGGCGGCCTGGAGTACGCCCCGCGCGCCGACCTGGCCAGCCGCGAGCAGCAGATCGCCGTGGCCGAGAAGGTCCTCGCCCGCCAGGGTTGGGGCGCGTGGCCCGCCTGCTCCCGCAAGCTCGGCCTCACCGACGCCGACAAGGGCACACCGGCGCCGGCTCCCGCGCCCGCCCCGGCGGCGCCCGCGGCCCCCGCGCCGGCCGCACCCACGTACGGCACCTACACGGTGCGCGGCGGTGACACGCTCGGCTCGATCGCGCGCGCCAACGGCACGACGTGGCAGTCGCTGTACGCCGCCAACCGCGACGTCATCGGCGCGAACCCGGGCCTCATCCGGATCGGCCAGCAGCTGCGGCTCGGCGGCGCCCCCGCGCCCGCCCCCACCGCGCCCGCCGCGCAGCCGGCCCCCG
>NZ_JBBEOI010000024.1 GCF_037860755.1 Aquipuribacter hungaricus
AGTCTCCTTCGGTGGGGCCACTTCGAGGCGCCACCCTGGGGCCAGTTCGGGTTGACACACCCAGCGCTCGGCTGCACCAAGCCCTCTCCTGTGCCGCCGCCCAGTCTGAGGCCATCCGCAGACACAGCCGGGCCACACGTCGAACGTCCTTCGGGAGCCAAAGGCTCCGCCCCAGTAGCCGACCCTCTACTGACGACCATGCAGGTCAGCAGCACGGCGACGTCGACGTTGACGGCCGTCGTCCCAGCAGACCCGTCCGGACGTCGTCACCGGGAACGGGGCGGTGAACGGGGCACCCCTCCCCCACCCGACACCAGCAGTTGCTTGATGCTGTCGTCTCAGTACCAAGGTTCTGAGACGCCCGCCGTGAGACGGTCCCCGCTTAGACGGAGCTTGAGCGCTGGTCGTCTCACAAGTCGGTCCGAAAGTCGCGTGTCCGTCGATGTCGTCGGGCCGACTTCTGCGACAGTCCTGACGTGACCATCGTCGGGTACGCCCGAGTTAGCACCGACCACCAGCTCTTGGACCAGCAGCGCGACGCCCTGGCCGCCGCGGGCTGCGAGCGGGTCTTCACCGACCAGATGTCCGGGGCCCGCGAGGACCGCCCGGGGCTGGCGGCGCTGCTGTACTACGTCCGCGCCGGCGACGTCGTCGTGGTCGTCGCCCTGGACCGGCTCGGCCGTTCCCTGTCCGGGGTGATCCGGACCATCGAGACCCTCACCGAGGCCGGCGTCCTGCTCCGGTCGCTGCGGGAGGGCATCGACTACTCCACCGCGACAGGTCGGATGCTCGCCGGCATCTTCGCCGCCCTGGCCGCCTACGAACGCGAGCTCATGCACGAACGAGCCGCCGCGGCCCGAGCGGCCGCCAGGGCCCGCGGCAAGCACACCGGCCGACCGGCCAAGCTCACCCAGGCGCAGGCCCGGCAGATCCGCACGCTGCGGGACGGCGGTGAGTCGATCTCCGAGCTCGTCGCCGGGTTCGGCGTCTCCCGGGCCACCGTGTACCGGGCCCTGCGCGAGGAGCCGCTCCGGGCGCAGTGACCGCGGACGCGGGTCTCGGGATGGGCTGACCTGGTCGTCCGGGCCATGGCGACCCCACTTCCGTGGCGTAGCCGAACCAGCGTGTGCGGCATGTGCCCCTGCTGCGGGACCCCGACCCGACGCTGGCTGTGAGCCGTGGGCCGTGGGTCGTGGGTCGGTGCTCGTGCGGCGTCAGGCGGGGACGACGAAGCCGGTCGAGGAGAGAGTGAAGACGACCGCGAAGAGGGGGACGATCACGTGGACTGCGAACAGCACCATGACCTTGGTGCGCCGCCCGGGGCGGGCGAAGTACGCCGACACCCCCAGCGCCAGGAGAGTCAGCAGCGTCAGGGCCGTCGCGACCACTGCCGCCCCTGTCCGTCCCATCGCCAGACCGCAGTCCGGGTCGATGCGCGGACAGCCGGCCTCGAAGGAACGCACCCACCAGACACCGGCCTGCGAGGCGCAGGGTGACCAGGACGGCCGCCACGACGATGGTCAGGCGGCTGTCCCGAGGTGATGGCTGCATGGCTTCCTCTCCAGGACCGGTGGGTTGCGCGGCGACGGGTGCAGGCCACGCGGCTGCCCCGAGACGACCGTCCGAGACAGACTCCCGCGGATAGGTTCATCGGCGTGGGTCCCCCCGGCGCCGGGCACCGGTACCGCGACGAGCGTCGTAGCGAGGCTGGCCTGCGCCTGGTCGGCAGGGGCTTGCTCGAGGGTCCCCTGGCCGGCGCCGTCCTGGCCCCGTGCGTCCTGCTCGCCGCGAGCCTCGGGGCTGTGCTGCTCGAGCCCGGGGCACGTCCCGTCCTCGACGAGACCCTCGTCACCGTGCTCACCGCCTCGGTCGTGATTGGTGCCCTCCTGGGACTGGCCGGAGGCGTCCTCGCCTTGGTGTCGATAGGCGTGGTGGTCCGGTGGGGCCGTACCGGCTGGAGCTCGTCGACCTCGGTGTGGCTCGCGCCGGCCATGGTCGTCGGTCTCGCCACGCTCGGCCTCGCGGTCGCGGCCGGCTTCTGGGTCTTCTACGCCGCTGCCCTCCCCGCCGCCGCCGTCACAGGCTGGCGGAGCCACCGTGCGGTCGCCGGCTTCCGCCGTCAGGTCAAACTCCCCTGACCCGTCGCCATGGGCAGCTCGGGTGCTGGGGCAGCAGCCGAGCCCTCGCCGACCGGCACCCCTCTGCACGGCAGCACGGCAGCGGGCCACCACCCACTGCAGGGCAGCTGAACATCCCCCTGCGATCTCAGGACGTCAGGCGGGCGACCACGCCGGCCAGCGTGGTGGGCGCGAGCGGACCGACGAACAGCTGCTGCAGCAGTCCCCCGGTGAGCCGTCGTGCGGTGGTGCCGTCGTCGACGCCGTGGCCGCCGCACCCGGAATAGCGGACGACGACCTCATGGACCTCGTCGACGCCGGTGCCGTCGTCCACGCGCAGCACCACCAGCTCCTCCCCCAGCCGGGTCGACGCGGCACAGCTGCTGTCGTCGTCAGGCCCGCTGCCCGGCGGGGCCGCGACGACCTCCTCGATGAGCGCGGCCGCGTCGGCACCCTGCAGCAACGTCGAGGCCAGCAGCGGGTGGGGCAGGTCCTCGGTCGAGCCGGGCAGCAGGTACCGGCACGCCGACACCGCCACGACCTCCGCCGGCCCCGGTACCCCGGGCGGGCCCGACCGCGCGACGGGGCGTGAGCCCTCCTGCCGCAGTTCGCTGTCCACCGGGCAGCCGTGCACATCGATCCCGTCCTGGACCGGGCGCACGGAGGCGGTGACCTGCGCCATCTGCTCCGGGTCGTCGGAGGTGACGGCGACCGAGACGCCGGCCACCTCGACGGCCTCCACCGCCCAGCTGCCGGCCAGCTCCCGCCGCGCGAAGGGCGGGAAGGTCCCCAGGTCCACGCCGGCGGCGTAGCTGTCGGCCGGCCGGTCCTCAGGACACGCGATGGCCGGCATCAGCGCCAGCGGGCCACGGTTGACGCCCGGGCTGGGAGCCCCTCCCCCGCGGTCCGCGCACCACGCCCCATACCCGGCGACCCCGGAGGTGCCATTCCCCCACTCCTTGGGCACCTGCAGCTCGATCCCGCCGAAGGACTCCCAGCGCCAGCCCGGGTCGGCGCCCGACGACCCACCCGTCGTCGCACCCGACCCGCCCACCGACCCAACCGCCGACCCGGGATCGCCCCCGCACCCCGCGATCAGCAGCAGCGCGACCGCGGCCAGGACGCTTCGACGACGCGACATGCCCGTCAGACTCCCCCGAGGGGCGGCCGGTTCCGGCCCACCTACAGGACACGGCAATGCCCGCGGGGGGCGGTCGACCGATGGACCGACCGTCCCCGAGCGAGGGGCCCTCGCGGCGGCCCTGCGTCCTGCTAGAGCTCGAGACCGGGCGCGTCGTCTGGATCGTCTTGGAGCTGGGCGCGCTGCTCCTGCCGTATCCCGGCGCGGGTTCCCCAGATCGTCAGCCGGCCATCCTCCTCGACGAAGGCGGCGACGCCGTCCGGTCCCCAGTTGGTGTACCCGATCCGGTAGTCGACGTTCGTGCTCTCCTGTGACCCGTTGCCACCGGGTTCGCCTACCTCGAGAAGCTCACCGGTAGGGAAGCGCAGCCTCGCACCAGCGAGGTCGCACTCTTGGTAGTCGCCGAGGTCGGCGACCGGGACGACGGTCTGCGTCAGCGCGTCGACGCCCTCGCAGGGGGACAGTTCGCTGCTGCCGCTGCGAAGCCGGATGCCACCCGGCTCAGGACTGCACCCACACAGGACCAGCAGGCTCACGAGAAGCGGACAGGTCAAGGTCCTGAGCGACGGAGTCAGACGACCTCGAGGCTCAGCCCATCGAGTACGCGGGTGGCATCGGGCCATACGTGAAGTCTGTCTGCACGACGAGGTTCTCGTCACCCGGTGGTCGTGGCGGCTACGGGCAGCGCCCCCGCGCCCCCGCTCCCCCGGCCCCGACGGCGTCGCAGTACAAATTACCGTCCGGCGACGAGGCGGCCACCGCGGAGCGCAGACCCCGAGCAGCGCCAGCCTCTGATCTGGCCGCCATTACAAGACACAGTTGTGGACCTTGCTTCTGGGACACCCCACCCCGGTGGTCCCGGCCACCCGCGAGGACCTGCAGGGCCCGTCCCACTTCCAAGGAACTGGGACGGCCTAGGCGGTGCAGCGGAACCGTCCGAACTGAGCAAACAGCCCGTGGACACAAATTCGGGCAGCAGTTCCGGGACGAGCCAGCCCGGGCGTCCGCACCTGCCCCCAGACCTGGCGGCACGTGTGGAGCGGGGACGGACGGCAGCGGGGGCCACGCTCGTTGTGGTCGTGGCCCTCGAACGGCGCGGACGCTGCGGGGTGATCCGCCGCCGACACCCGACTTCGCACACGTCCGTTTCCGCGAAACCTTTGACGGCTCAGCATGAGCTAGGACGCGTCGCGACAGGCCGGGCACCGGGTCGTGATAGTGCAGGGCGCGATACCAAATGTTATCTTAAGTACAAATCTTTCGCTAAATAACTGTCGATGGCGGCGACAAGATGAAGCGCACAGTCCTCGATCTGCGCTACGAGACGCAGCAGCGAAGTGACGTCTTTCCTTCCGGCTATCTCACGAGAATCGACGTCACCATGAGCCAGATCGTTTCTTGCGTCGGCCAGATCTTTCAAAGCCAACTTGTGTCTCGCGGACGGCAACGGGTCGCCTTCGAAGCCAAAGATACTCCATAAAGACTCGAAGTGCCCCGACCGAATTGTCCTCCCATCGAGCGGGAGAATAGCTAGATTGAACAGTTCTTGGTGCTGATCCTGACAGGACTCAAGCGTGGCGGCACGCCGTACCCACATGCGCATTCCGCTGGCATCCCTAAGTGCGTCAAAGTCAGGTGAGCGAATCAGGGATAGAAGACTAAGTCGCAGCTGACCCGCGCTAAGAGTCTTAGTGTTCAGTTGCTGTAGCAGGCCCGTAACGCAATCTTTGACTAAAGCTTCTAATGCCGCGGCAGTGTATACATACGCGGCTGCGCGTACCCCTACGCGCAGCTCGCGGGTCGCGTGGTTCGGGGCACTCACGTCGCAGTAGTACAGATCTTGCCGGATGCGTCCCGCTCTCTGGGAGAACCGCTCCAGCTGGTTCTCCAAGAGTGATGCCGGAGCTCGCACCGGAAGTGCACTAGGCAAGATCGGCCTGGACGCTTCCGCTGAGCAGGTCCTTCGCTCTGTTGATGCGGTCGTTCAACTTGCGAGCCGTATTCGTGGCGCCCGTGCTTGCATCTACAAGAGGCCGGTCGTCAAGCCATCTTGGTCCAGGGTTAACCAGAGTACCTGCGGTTGCAAGGACCTCAGCGGCTGCGACCATCGCAGCCTCGAGTTCATTCTTTGGCGTCACATTCGTGTTAACGCGCAGGAACCGGCCGCCTACCACCCTCGCTAGTTCTTCAACAACTTGAAGGAACTGACTCCTGCCTGAGTCCACGTCGAACGAGGTCTGGTTTGCCTCCATGTAGTCATTCAGAAACTTGCCAACGGCACCCCTGAAGGCGGTCCGATTGTTTAAGTACGCGAAAAACTTGAGGACCAGCTCCTCGCGGGTGGCATTATTCTCGTCGGCTTCCTGCAACTTCAATAGCGCTGAGAACTTCTCCGTGAGCGCCAACTCACGCAAAAGAGAGTTGAAAGGTCCTTCGTATATGCAAGCGCGGACTTCTTGGTCCGAAAGAGCGACCGCACCTCTGTTCAATCTTTCAAAGGTGTCGAACCTAGTCTGGGGGTCGCTCTTATCGGACAACGCGGTTACTCCCACGCCACGCTTCGTGAAATTCATGCGAATTGGGGCGGGGAGGGCGTCGAAGGTAAGTCCGTTGAACTCGGAAAGTTTACGGAGGCCCGTAAGGGCGAGCGGAGCATCTTTCTTGATCTCCTGCATTTGCTTCGCGGATTTACTTGCAAAGTGTATTAGCGTGGAGATGCGCTGTAGGCCGTCTACTACCTCCCACGTGCCGTCAGCGTTAGTAGCGAAAAACAGGTTAGGAACAGGCAAGCCCAATAAGAGCGATTCGATAAGTCGGGACTCGGCCTCCTCATTCCAGCGGAACTTTCGCTGATACTCAGGCGCTCGGTGCAGTTCCCCGGCGTCTGCCATGGCTAGCAATTCGCGCACAGTGATCGTGTACACATCAACATCGACTTTCCGACGCTGATCCTCGAGTTGACTCTGCATCTCTTGTACGTCGGCCATGGAGTGACTATACGCATGAGTCGTGGAGCCGCATACGGGGCTTACCCCGCGAGTCGCTGTACCAGGTAACGGCGGACGAAGTTCGAGGTGTAACGAAAGTCAGCTCGTACGTGCTGCAGTAAAATGTTGACCCGGCCACCCGAGACGGTCCGCGGATTGGCTGTACTCGGCCGCCCGGGCTGCAGGACCGATCCAGCCGCCCCGCTGCAGCCCCTTCTACCGGCAGCGAGGTCAAGCAGCTGTTGCTCGCCTACCGCAGCGTGCACCGCTGCGGCTATGACGAGACAGGCGCCCAGCTCATGGCCGTCGCCGACGACCTCGCCTGCCCCACTTCATGTAGGAAGACCTGCTCCTTCAGGCACGAAGCCGCGGGGTTCCCACACGGGACGAGACAGCCCGCGACCTGCGTCGCGAGTTCTGGTCAGCCCTCCTTTAGGGGGACAGTTAAGCGGCTAGCACGTCGACGGCACAGTCTGCGTGGCACCGTCATGCAAGCAGTCAGCGTCAACGGCCGTCGACCCTACTTGTCGTATATACGCGGATACGACTTCCGTGCTCCCCGAAGAAAGTTTGAGTAGCTTTCGTACCTCTCGAAGGCACTGAGCAGCGAGTCAACGTGCACCCCAGCATGCAGGAACAGTCTCGCCGTAAGTAGCCACCTGAGAGACCGCGCCAGCACGTCCCACTTACGGACATCGTCCTCAGCCGGGTTGCTGCTAAGCGAGTGCGCGAAGCCGACGCGGGCGTTCACGACGGCTGCCTTCCACCGGTTCTGTCGGCCGGCTACTCCCGGTAGTACCCCGCTCACCTCTCCTAGCAGCATCGCAAGCCGTTGCGGAAAACTAGGTTCCCAGAGGTATTGCACCAAGGCATGGCTCAGCATCCCCGCGATCTCCGGCCGAAGACGGATACCCGGCGTGGCCGCGTCTTGCCCGTCCGGGTGTGAACCCTCCTCAAGTACTCTCGTTACCGCGCTTCCGAAATCTGCATCAGACGCTAGAGCGTCCAGGAATCTGGCGCCCTCCTCAACTTCATGAGCCGTATACCTGCGCTGATCGCGATGGATGCGGCGATGCAATCCCTCGGCAGCCGCAGCGAGTTCTAAGAGTCGGCTTTCCACCGCACGGCCGGGTGAAGTCGCAGCTCCCGCGACTAATTGAGGCAAAGGTGCCAAGTCTGCGAACTGCTCAATCCAGGTCACGAGCGCCTCGGAACCAAAGTCCTCAAAGCTCAGCAGCGGGGTCCCTGTATCTGTCGGCGCCTCAGCCTTCACAACAGGACTGTGCACCTCCAGCCAGCGGTCGGTCTCTGGGTCATGGACCCGCAGTTCTAGCGGCGGGCATTCTTCACCGAAGATCATGCTCAAGAGTGCCGTAAAGGGCGCTACAACGTCGCTGAAGAGCTGCTCAACCGTCCGCCCCTCAGGCGCACGCCAGACGAGCCATGTATCTGTTCCAACGCTAGCGCCAGACCAAGTTGGGCTGGGAACAGTCCAAGACGCTTCAAATTCAAGAACCGCGTTCAGGCCCGGCACGGCGACCCTAATCGACTCAGGTGCCTCGTAGTTGATGTGTACTTGGTGATCGTCCGATATTTCGACCAAAAGACCAGGGAGCCCGACCCACTGATCGAGCTGGTGCAGTCGCAGCCGAGCAGCGTCGAACCGATATTGCGCCGAGTCGATGAGACCGCCAAGCAACGCGTAGCGGCCCTCAACTACTTGGCTAGCGAGCGAACCGAACATGTCACTCGTGCGTAGCCGAGTCTGCGCGTCTATAAGGGTCACGCGCCCGTACCCGCCGAGCAACTTCCCGTGCACAACCAGATCCCGTTCGTTCCCCATTGGAGTTGGCCCCCAAGCGGTCACGCCATTAGCGCTACTCTCGATGAACCGCAAGGACGGTGTTAACTCGCCGACAACCTCCAACCGCGGCCAGTCTCGGGACACGTCAAGTCGGCCAGTTAGGGTGTCGTCATCCGAGTCTGGCAACCAAAATCGGCCGTTCGCTTGGCCGCCGGAGTCTGCTAGTCGTGGCACGATTGTCCCTTCTGTTGTTCGCAAGTAAGCAGTAGCGTCCAGGAGTGACTGAGGAGAAACCATAGATGTTAGGGAACTTGCGCTAGCGCGACATTGACCCTCGCCAACTCGGCGCTCAGTGCGTCATCTCATCCTGGCGGGGGGTGGAGTCGCTGGCTAGGCAGGCGGCTGCGGCCGACGTCAGCCATCCGCAGCCGCTGCCCTGGCGCTACCGGCCACCCTGGTCACGTCGAGACCAGATCTGTCGCCAGACGCAGTCGTCCTCAAGCGCACCTGTTCAGCACGGCCCACGCCGAGGGGGCTGCGGTGGGTGGGCGGTGTCATGCGCCAGGATGCCCGGGTGAGCATGGATGCAGCCCTGGACCTGGACACCGCGGGGCTGCGGAAGGCGCGGGGGGCGTTCTTCACGCCCCAGCCGGTGGCGGAGTACGTGACGCGGTGGGCGGTGCGGCAGGCAAGCGACCGGGTGCTGGAGCCTTCCTGCGGGGAGGCGGCGTTCCTGCTCGCGGCGCTGGAGCGGCAGACCGCCCTGGCGGCAGACGGAGACAGCTCACAGCGCGGTGACCTCGCCGGGGTAGAGCTGCACGCAGCGTCTGCGAAGTCTGCCCGGCAGTACCTGCGCGCTGCCGGGGCGGGCGAGGTCGATGTCTGCGGGGGGGACTTCTTCGCGGTCGAGCCGTCGGCGACGTTCGACGCCGTGATCGGGAACCCCCCCTACATCCGCTACCAGGACTTCTCGGGTCTCAGCCGGACCGCGTCGCGGGCCGCGGCCCTGCGCGCGGGGGTGTCCCTGACCGGGCTGGCGTCGTCCTGGGCGGCGTTCACCGTGCACTCCGCGCTGTTCCTCAAGGACGGCGGCCGCCTGGGGCTGGTGCTGCCTGCGGAGCTGTTGTCGGTCAACTACGCCGCGCAGGTCCGCGAGTTCCTGATGCGCCGCTTCGGCCGGGTGCGGTTGGTCCTGTTCACCGAGCGCGTGTTCCCTGGCGTGCTGGAAGAGGTCGTGCTGCTGCTCGCCGAGGGCACCGGGGGCACCGACCACTGCGAGCTCCTGCAGGTCCACGGCGCCGACGACCTCTCCGACCTCGACGCTGGCCACGAGTCGACCTGGACCCCCGCCACGACGAGCGGGAAGTGGACCTCGGCGCTGCTGCCCGCGGCCGCGGCCGCGCCCTACGCCCACGTAGTCACCGGAGCCGGCTTCACCACCCTGGACGCCTGGGGCGACACGACGCTCGGCATGGTCACCGGTGCGAACTCCTTCTTCGCGCTCAGCCCCGCCCGGGCACGCAGCCTCGGCCTGACGAAGGAGGAGCTGCTGCCGCTGTCCCCGCCGGGCAGCCGGCACCTGCGAGGCCTCTCCTTCACCAGCACCATGCGCACCGCCCTCGGCGAGGCGGACGCCCGGACGCTGCTGTTCCGACCCTCGGGGCGGCCGAGCGCAGCCGGCGCCGCCTACATCGCCCAGGGCGAGGCGCAAGAGGTGCACCTGGCCTACAAGTGCCAGGTCCGGACTCCCTGGTGGCGGGTACCGCTGCTGGCACCGGCCGACCTGCTGCTGACCTACATGAACTCCGACACCGCCCGGCTGACCACCAACACCGCCGGCGCCCGGCACCTCAACAGCGTGCACGGGGTCTACCTGCACCCGGACGCACGTGACGTCGGGCGTCGGCTGCTGCCGCTGGCCTCCCTGAACAGCGCCACCCTGCTCGGTGCCGAGGTGGTGGGCCGCGCCTACGGCGGCGGGATGCTCAAGCTCGAACCGCGGGAGGCGGACCACCTGCCCGTCCCCTCCCCCGCCCAGGTCGAGGCGGTCGGTCCCCAGCTGACCGCGGTGCGCGACAAGGTCACCGCGCGGCTGCGGGCCGGGCGCCTCCTGGACGCGGTGCGCCTGGTCGACCAGGTCCTCCTCGCGGACGGCCTCGGCGTGGACAGGGCGCAGCTGGCTGCGCTGCAGGAGGCCTACGTCGTGCTCGCCCAGCGCAGGCGCGCCCGCGGCGCCGGCCCCAAGGACCGAGCAGCGCTCAACGACCGCACCCCCGGTGTTGGCGGCGGACGACGCGCATGAGCAACCAGTCGCTGAAGGCGGAGGCCTGGACCCTCTACGACGAGATCGTCCGGCAGGCCAGCACGCCCGGGTACAGCAACCCCTGGCACACAGACGGTGCGGGCCAGCCGCGGTACCGAGCCGACTACCCCACCCTCCAGCGTCTCCTCGGCGTACCGCTGCTCTTCAAGGACGAGGCCACCGGGAAAGAGTCGGCCAGTTCTCAGTCCGGTGTCCCAGCCCTGGCCCTGGACGTGTGGACCGCCTACGAGCTGCGCCGCGCCGGCTTCGACCCAGACCTCGTCTGGCCCCGCGCTGAACCACCGCGCATCCTGCCCTCCACGCTGGTCGCGATGCGGGCCCTGGCCACCGCCAAGCAGCGCAAGGTCCTGGACGAGATGCTCGCCTCAGGCAAGACCTACAGAGACGAGACCGGCGCCAGCGCCAACATCCTCGGCAAGAACTACGTGAAGCAGGTCGACGTCGTCATGTCGGCCTGGCGCACCGGCCCCGAGATCATGATCTCGACCAAGCGGATGGACTCCTCCTTCGGCAAGAACGCCGCCAACCGTGTCGAGGAGAGCTACGGCGACGCCAAGAACCTGCGCAGCCGCCACCCGCAGGCCGCGCTCGGCTTCGTCTACGCGCTGCGCTCGACCGCCCTGGCTCCGGAGAACAAGGCCACGGCCGACTGGATCATCGACCTGCTCGGCAAGCTCGGCCGTGAGGACGACGCCTACGACGCGGTCGCCCTCATCATCCCGGAGCTGCCAGGGCCCACCTCCCCGGAGGACGACGACGACGAGGAGAACCCCCTGGTGGCGGCGGGAGTAGTGCAGCCAGACCCAGAAGACCAGGCGGTCCTCCTGCCGCTCGACCTCCCCCCGACCCAGCTCGAACGTCGACTCGCAGAACTCCCCGCCATCGGCCTGCGCCAGGACGCGGTGCCACCCAACCTGTCCCCGGACAACTTCTTCCAGATCATCGCGAACCGCGTCCTGGACCACTGCCCCATCACGTTCCACCGGGACGCCAGAGACCGCCGGGAGGCAGCCAACCCCGACGACTGAAGGCGGTGCACGGGTCCAGGCGGTCGGCCCACCCCCGAGGACGGCTGCCGCGCCCGTTAGGCCACAGCAGACGCCGTCGTTGCGCAGTGCGACGGCCGCGTCTCCGGCCGTTCTAGACACCGGCGGTGGGCTTCCCCGTAACGCCCACCGCCTGCCGGGGACAGGCGCTACGGTGCTGCGGCCTCAGGTCGACATGAGATCTCGGGGTTGCGCTTCTGAAGGAGGCTCAGGTGAAGGGTTCGATGTATCCGGACGCCGCAACGATTCGCGCATGGATGCTGCGGTCCGGCAGGCCCGTCGGTTCGCGCGGCGCCATCTCGGCGCAGGCGCACAACGAGTACCGGGCTGCTCTCGTCGCCGCCAAGCGCCTCCGCGCAGGCCTCGTCGCTGGCCAGGTTCTGGTCATGGCAGCACCTCACATCCTCAGGGCCGCCGTCAGGCGCCGGGCATGAGTTGACCGCCCCGGACACTCCAAGCAACCTCACGCTTCTGCCCGGCGTCGCCCTCCTGCTCCTGCACGGTGAGACCGCGCCTAGTTGGCCGAACTCATCGACGAGCTTGTCGGTGTCGAGCCAAACCTCGCTAGACGGCGGGTCGGCTGGGCCGCAGTAGCGGACGCCGCTGAGGGTGCTGGCCGCGGATGCCGCCGCGGCCAGCATCGAGACGCCGGGCATCTACTCGGCGTGCTGCTGGGCCAAGGCACGGTTGGCGGGCGGGGTCTGGACGGTGACGCCCGTGCTCGTCGGCAGCGGCCAGCAGCATCGGTACCAACCGCTCCCGCAGCGTCGGCCCTTACCGATCCCCCGGCGGAGCAGAGATGCTCCTGTACGTGCCAGCCGTCCCGGCGTGCCACCACGGCCAGGGCCGCGTCCCGCCCCAAGGCTCAGGTAGTACCGGGCCCCGACGGCGCAGGGCCACCCACTCCCACCAGCAGCACCGGGGTGCACGGCCACCCCGCCACAGCGAGGAACGCCGAGAACGCCCGCTCGAGCATGCTCCCCCGCCCCGCTCCGTGCGGAAACCCGCGCTCGGCCCACCAGACCAGCCGCAGGGCGTCACGGCTACTGGCGCTGGGAAGGCCGGGCACGTACCCGGGGGTCCCCTCCCCCGGTTCCCGGAAGCTCCCGCCGACCAGATCCACCAACTTTCGAACCTCCTGGACGTCACGCGACAACTTCACCCCGTCCCGGCCCAAGGTGGACCCCAAGGCCTCGTAGACCAGGTCGAAGGCCTGATCAGGTGCCGCCGGCTCCTTTACGGGACGGGTGAGTCGGGCCGCCTGAGTCAGGACCCGCACCGCCTCGACGAGCACACTCTCGTAGGGCCTGCCTCGGTCTGGCCAGTCTGCTCGTTCATGGTGGCTTCCTATTTCGTGCGGCTCAGTGACGCGGGCTGGAGGGGCGGCAGGCCGACGCTGGAGCGCAGCTCATCCTCGGTGGTGCCGCGCAGGCGGCGGGGGTCCTGCAGGAGGAGGTCGACGGCGACGCGGACGAGGGTGTTGTCGGTGATCCTCTCCCCCGTGCCGCTGCGGGCACCGTTTCGGCGGGCTTCGTTGAGGGCGCGTGTGAGGTTGGCGAGGTCAGCGACCTGCTGGGCGTGCATCCGGGCCTCCCGACGCACCAACTGGAGGTACTTGGGGGTCGGTTGAGTCTGTGAGTCCGGTAGTCCGTAAGTCTGCGACTCCGTGACGGTCGAGGCGAGACTCTGCTTCTCGCCGGTCGGCGCCTCGGTGACCGCGGGCGGGGTCGCGACGCCGGCGCCGGTCTCCTCGAGGCGGTTAGAACGGATGAGGCGGGTGACGCTGGCGGGGCTTCCGGTGCGGGGCGGCAACCCGCCGAGCGCACGTCGGGGGGCCGGGGCTGGTTCGAGGCTCATGGAGTCCCTCCTGGGGCGGGGGCAGGTGTGGTGCTCTCGCGGGCGGAGATGCGCGCGATGATCTCTTCGCCGAGGGCCTGAAAGTCTTCGGCGAGGCCAGTGGCGCTGCGGGATCTGGGGCCCTCTCCCCCGGCTTTCCCCGCGGTGGTGCCACGTAGGCGCTCGTACCACTTGGGAGCAGCTAGGACGGCTTCTTCAAGCTCGTAGGCGAGGAGGCCGCGGTCGCGGGCCTCTTGAGCGGCGGCTTCGGCGTGGCGGATCGCGGTGGTGAATAGGGCGACGGGGGCACCCAGGTCGTCGGCGATGGCGGCGCGGGCAGTGTCGCTGACGCGGCGGGCGTTCCGGGCGAGGCCGAACAAAACGACGCCGAGAAGGTCGAGGTCGGGGTTGATGTCGACGACGGCGTCGAGGCGGCGGGCAACATTGAGCAAGCCCTTACGAGAAGAGGCGTCGCTCTTGACCGGGATGAGGGCCCAACGGGCGGCGGCGAGGGCGGCTTGCTGGAGGCTCTCCTGCCCGGGTGGGCAGTCGATAAGGACAAGGTCGTAGTCATCGACGTAGCCGGCTATGGCATCAGCTAGGGCGGTCTTGGCGGCGGTGGGGTCTGTATGTCCGCGCAGGGTCAGACTGGTGGCGGCCCTGTCAAGCTCAGAGCCGCCGACGAGAACGTCGAGCTGGTTGCGGATGCCGGTGCGCGGCGAGACGGGCGAGGCGAAGGCGAGGGCCTGCGCGAGGGCCTGGCCGTCGTCGTCGGCGGCGGTACCGGCGTAGCCGAGCTCCTCGGCAAGGTTGCCTTGTGGGTCGAGGTCGATCAGGAGGACCCGGGCTCCTCCGGCGGCGAGCATGCCGCCAACGTTCGCGGTGATGGTCGTTTTCCCGACGCCGCCCTTGCCATTGACGACGGCGACGACGCGGCTGCCGGCGTAAGACATCCATCCCCACGGACTCTGTTAGTTCGTGATTGGTTTAGGTACGTGGCTCGCAGAGTCACAGAGTTCGCGTCCTCCGTGGCGCAGACACGCCGTTGCATGAGTTCCAATTGCTCAAAAACGGTCACAGACTCCGTGAGTCTGTGCTCTGTTGGTTCGTGAGTCTGTGCCAGTCGGCAGGGTCATCGTTGAACTGGCTGGCCGCGTGCTCGGGGGTAGGGACACCGCGGCTCCTCGCCGACGGAGGCTTGGGCGAGCGAGAGGTTCCGGGCGTCGCGAACCACGTCGCAGGAGAGCTCCGGGGCTGCCCCAGGCGTTGGCGTGCAGCACGGTCACGGACTCCGTGAGTCTGTGCTCTGTTGGTTCGTGAGTCTGTGCCTGTCGGCAGGGTCATCGTTGAACTGGCTGGCCGCGTGCTCGGGGGTAGGGACACCGCGGCTCCTCGCCGACGGAGGCTTGGGCGAGCGAGAGGTTCCGGGCGTCGCGAACCACGTCGCAGGAGAGCTCCGGGGCTGCCCCAGGCGTTGGCGTGCAGCACGGTCACGGACTCCGTGAGTCTGTGCTCTGTTGGTTCGTGAGTCTGTGCCTGTCGGCAGGGTCATCGTTGAACTGGCTGGCCGCGTGCTCGGGGGTAGGGACACCGCGGCTCCTCGCCGACGGAGACGTAGGCGAGCGAGGTTGATCTTGGTGGCTCATCCAGTGGTAAGGCCGGTGGCGCCCGGACTGCCGTGGCCGGGACAAGCTGTTAGGCCGCGCGCCGCCTGCCCGTGTCGCAGGCGGCCTGCTGTTGGTCGCTGGTGGGGGAGTGGTCGGTGGTGCCGGCGGCGACGATGGCGCGGGCGGCGCGGAAGTCGGCGCGCCCGTCGGCTCGTCGGGGGTGGGCGCCGAGGGTGGTGGTGCCGGGCTCGGCGAGCAGGTCCAACTGCCCGGTGCCGGCCCGGCGGGCGGGGTGGGCGCGGCGTGGGGCGAGCATCCAGGCGTGCTCGGCCTGCCACCAGGCCCACGCGGCCCGCTCGACGCGATAGCGGCGTTCGCGTTCCAGGAGGACACCAGCCACTCCGCGCGCCGCCGCCGCCGCATCACGAGGGTCGCGGTGGTCATGCCCTGGTCGGGACCAGGTGTCACCGACTTGCTCGAGAAGGCCGGCGTCTGCGAGCTGGCCCAGGACGACCTGAAGCTCCTCAACCGGGTGGCCGGTGGCCCGCGCGAGGGCCAAAGCGATCATGGGGTGGCTCAGGCGTGCCCAGATGTTCCCTGCCAGGTGACCGAGCCCAGGTCTGGTGGTGAACGCATCGTGCGCGGCAGCAGTCGTGCGGGCGGTCAACTCGCCGAGCAGGGTGAGACGTTCTGCGGGCCCGGCCCCTGCGGGGCGCGGGTCCGCTTGTGACCGGTCAGTAGTCACGCCTCTGTGGATGGCCCCTGGGGGGACCGCGGCTAGAGGGGCTGTGGCGAGGGAGACGGCGTCGTGGGAGACGGCTCGGGGGGTGATGGTCCAGCGGGCGCCGTGGGGTCCGGTGGCGGCCTGGGACAGGGCGATCCACCCCTCACCGGCGAGGCGCAGCAGACCTGTGCGGGCGGTCTCCCGGCCGATCCCGGCCAGCAGGGCCACCCGTCGGGTGTCGGCCTCCACGTCGGCGCTGATGGCCTGCAGGGCCAGCCTGCAGAGGACGTCCAGGACGCGGCGGTCGGTGGGCCCGGTCCGGGTGCCCCACCGCCCGGCGGTGGCGTCCGCGCGTTCCTGCACCGCCCGCACCGCGGCGGTGATGGCGTCGGCGCGGGCGTCGAAGGTGGGGTCGGCGCCGACCTGGCGGGCGGTGGTGGCCACGTGCTGCACGGCCTTGTGCCACTGCCGGCGCAGCACCACCGCCGCCGACGCCGGGCCCCGGGCCGGTCGGGGTCGGCGGGTGGAGCCCTCGCGCAGGGTGCGGACGTGCTCCAGCCCCGGCGAGGTGGGCACCAGGGCGGCGACGTCGTCGTGTCGCCAGCGGGCCGAGGCAGCACCGATCAGGACCGTCCACGCCACCGCAGAGGCATCACCCACCACCGCACCGCTCCCCACGGCCCCGTCCACGACGGTGCTGGTCTGCAGCGCGGCCGCGCTGACCGCGGGCAGCGCCCGCCGGGCACCCGGCAGGTACAGGTGACCGTGCCGGTCCACCGGCAGCGGGATGCGCGCCGTCGGGTCGTGCGCAGGCTCGGTGTCGTCGACGAGCTGCGCGAGGCGGCTCACCAGGGCACGGACCTGCTCCGGGGTCGTCGAGGGAGCCGTGAGCGTGCCCAGGTCCCCGCGCAGGACCTGCGAGGTGCCGCCGTCGCGGTGCGGAGCACCGGGAGGCCGGACGCACCCGGTCACCGGGTTGCTCAGCGGGGCGATGTCCAGGCTCGGGCACAGGTGCCGGGCCAGGCGCGCCAGGGTGGCCACGGTGGCCGCGTCCACCGACGCCTGCAGCGCCACCCACACGTGCCGGCCGCCGGACGGGCCGGACCGGCACACCACGTGGCCAATCCCGACGTCGTCGAGCAGGCCTGCGATGACGTCGGCGTCACGGTGGGCGGGGGGGGGGCCGGTCTTGGCGTCCAGGTCGAAGACGAGCAGGCGAAACCGCTGGTCAGCACCGGCGAGGTAGACCGCCCACGGCAGCCCCGGCTCGTCCTGGTCCAGGCCCCGGTGCACGGGGAAGCTGTTGAGCACCGTCCCGTCGGCCTCGACCGTCGCGACACGCACCGCAGGGCGGGGGCTGATCTCACGCGTCAGCGCCCACGCGTCGATGCGACACGGCGCGACGGACTCCCCGGACATGCTTGCGCCCGGGCCGTCAACGGCTACCCTTGCAGGCAGCATCAAGCCTCCTAGCGTCAGGCACGAAAAAGCCTCACCTGGGGGTCTCCGCTCCGGAGACATCACGGACCAGTGCTACCTGGTCTCGAACACTTAGACGACAGGCCCCGTTGGCGCGGGGCCTTCGTCGTGTCTAGGGCATGGCCCTAGGCAGATCGCGGCAGCGGCAGCTCCTCCTGGTGCATCAACGACTCCCACCACACCGGCAGGCCGTCGTCGCCGAGCGGGGTGTGAAGCACCATCGCCTCGACGACGGCCCACTTCGGCGCGCCCGTGACCGAGGACACGTGGTCGACGATGGCCTTGGTCCCGGCGTCGACCTCGGTGAAAAGCGCAACGCGGCCGTGGCCGGAGCCACGGGGGCGCCGCGTAACAGCGGGCTGCGTCATGCCGCTGAACCTAGGGATATGTCTAGTCGGCGGGGGGGACGCCGGCGGCGTGTCGCAGCGTCACATGCGGGGACCAGTGACGCTGCGCTCAACCACGAGACCTCCAGCTCGGCCTGTGCGGCAGTGCGGACGTCAGCCGAGCAGTTGGGTGTTGAGGTGGTCGACGAGCTGCTGGAGGCGTTGGTGGTTGAGGTGGTAGCGGACGCTGCGGCCGCGGCGTTCTTCGGCGGTGAGGTCGCCGGTGATGATGCCGGCGGCCTCGAGTTCGCGCAGGTGGGGCGCGAGGCTGGGCCCGGCGATGCCGGTGCCTTCTTGGATGGCCCCGAGGTGGGCGTCGGTGCGGCTTCGCAGGAAGCGCACGACCGCGAGCCGTTGGGCGCTGCGGGCGATCTTTCCCAGGGCGTCCAGGTCGGCGTCGGGTGGGCGGCTCGTCGGCACGGGTGGGGTCCAGTCGGGGCGGTCGGCGGCGTGGTCATCACGCGGGAGGCTCAGAGGGTACGGGCGACCGCGGCACCGGCGGCGAGCCATGCCCGCTGCGTGGCCGGACGGAGGGTGGCGAAGCGGAGGTGGCCACCGACCATGGCGGGGTCGAAGGGGATGGTCGCGACGTGCTGGGCGAGGGGCGCGAAGCCGCCTGCGACGCGGCGTGCGTCGTCGCGGGGGGCGCTGCGGTCGGCCTGGTTGACCACGACGACGGCCTGGTCGGCCAGGGCTGCGGCGCGGGCGCCCCGGGCGGCGAGGCCCTCGAGCAGGAGGGCGCCGGCCTCGGCGTGGTCGTCGCGGGTGGTGGTGGCCACCACGATCTGGTCGGCGAGGTCGATCATCCGCCGCCACATCGCGTCGGACTCGTCGTTGCCGGAGTCCATGACGATGATCCGGTAGTACTTCGCGGCGACGGCGTGGAGTGCGTCGACGTCGTCGACTCCGAGCCGCTGCTCGTCGGCCAGGGCCATGGGCTTGGAACGCAGGACGTCGTAGCGGTCCCCGGTCTGGTGGTGGACGAAGCGGGCGATGTCGGCGGCCTGGGCGCTGGTGCCCTGCAGCCGGTCTGCCTGGGGGAGGAGGTCCAGCAGGGTGGTCTGGTGCGGGCCCTGCTCTGTGCGCCAGCCCAGGGTGCCGCGGGTCTGGTTGTGGTCCCAGGCGAGGACACCGGCGCCGCCGTGGCGGGCGAAGACGGCCGCTAGGCAGATGGTGGTGGGGGTCTTGCCCGCCCCGCCCTTGCCGTTGACGACGGCGATGGTCCGCCGTCCTGGCCAGTGCTGGCTGACGGCCTGCACGTCGTCCCGTTCGGCGCGCTCTGCTGCGCTGGGCGGCACGCGGATACCCAGGCGTCCGAGCAGGGCCCGCACACCGGTGGTGGCCGGCGGTTCGACCCGTTCGACGGTGAGGAACGACTGACGCGCCTCGCGCCTGGTACTGGGACTGGCGGGCACGGCCGCCGGGTCGCCGGTCTCGTGCCGGGCGGCCACGGCGAACTGCACGGCTGCGCCGGGCTGCGGTGCCAACCGCTGCGACGGGGCCGGCCGCTGGGACGGGGCCGACGCCCACCGCACGGGCGAGAAGGGCGCCGGCTGGTCTTCGACGGGCGGGCTCAGGACGACGGACGGGCTCGGGACGACGTCTACTGCGCCAGCGGCCGGACCACCCGCCGGTGGGACGGTTGACCCTGAGGCGGCCGGTGCGGCGCCCGCCGCCGGGTAAGGCGCGCTGCGTCCTGCCGGCGGCGCCGGAACGGCCGGCTTGGTGACGTCGACTGCGCCGTCGGGGTGCACGAGCAGCTGGTGGGTCTGCCCGTCGCGGTGGGCCTGCACGTCGAGGGGCTGCCCGTGCCGTGCGGCGTGCTCGATGAGGACGGCGAGAGCCTCGGCCTGGACCTGCTCAGGGGTCGCGGCGCTGAGGTCGACGCGGCCCTCGGGCAGGGCGACGCTGCCGGTGCCGTCGTCGGCGACAGTAACGGTGATCATGGCTGGCCTCTCGGTTCGCGGGGCAGGGTGCGGGGCAGGGTGCGGGGCAGGGTGCGGGGCAGGGTGTACAGCAGGGTCTGGTCGACCTTGTCCGCGACGACGTAGACGACGTCGTCGTCGGCGGCCGCGGGCAGGACGGGCTGGCTCGGTGGTTCGGTGTAGGCGGTGACCTCGACGTCGTCGGGGTCGCTGGCGTCGATGACGACGGCGGCACGGTCGACGGTGGCGTACACGGTGCGCCCGGCCACGGCCGCGGGCTCGACCCCTCGGCCGAGGTCGACGACGGCACCCGCGGCGACGTCGACGAGCACCGGGCCGAGGGTCAGGGTGCCGCCGCCGGCGTCGCGGACGGGCTCGTCGCGGTCGCTGACCGCCCGCGCGGGCACCGTGGTGTGCGCGGTGACCGTGCCGCCGTCGTCGCCGGTGAGGTCGAGGAGGCCGACGACGTCGCGGGCGGTGTCGCTGGTCGGCCACACGCCGATCAGGTGCTCGTCGTCTGCGGCGGACATCAACCGTGGTGCGCCGCTCGCGCCGGGGGGGCGGGGCAGCGTGTGCTGCTCGGGTTCTGCGTCGGCGCTGACCAGCCACCAGCTGCTGGCGTCGGTGGCGACCACCCCGCGGTCGCTGGCCAGCACGGGCGTGGCGGGCACGGGCACGTCGCGGCGGCGCAGGCCCTGGTCGGTGAGCATGGCCACGGTCTGGTCCTCCAGAACGACCAGCGGGACCGAGCCGAGGAAGCTGACCTCGGCCCGCGCGTCGAGCTCCACCTCGGTCGCGGTGACCTGGCCCGCGCCGGCGCCGCCGGTGCTGGCGGTGCCGCCGTCGGTGCCGGTGTCGGTGCCGCTCGTGTCCAGCGGCCACAAGTGCAGGGTCTGCCCGGTCGCCGCAGCCAGGACGGGCCGGCCCTCGACGCTGCTGAGGTGCACCGGGCCGGGGGCGCGCGAGCCGCGCCACGTCACCCGGCCCGTCGTCGGGTCGACGACGTGCAGGGAGCCGTCGGGCCCGGTGGTGACGACGCTGCCGTCACCACGCAGCAGGACCTCGGCGCGGTCGCCGACGGCGCGTGACCAGCCAGCCCGTGTCGCGAAGCCCGGGGGCACCAGGACCGGCACGTTCGCGCCCTGCCCGGGCGGGTCTGACCCGACCGGGGCGGTTGCCGGTGCGGCCTCGAACCGGGAGGCGGCCCAGACGCCGGCGCCGCCGAGACCGAGGACCACGGCAATGCCGGCCAGGCTGGCCACCGCCAGCCCCCGGCGAGGGCGGGACCGGGTGGTCCGGGTGGTCCGGGTCGCCCCCGCCGGCGTGGTGGCGCCCAGGTCGTGGGCCTGGCCGTCGGCGGTCACCACCATCAGGTGCGTCCCGCCGGCGGAGGTGGCGCGCACCCGCACCGCGCCGAGGGAGCGGTCGCGCACCATCGCGGCGACGGCATGGACGCCGGCGTCGGTGGGTGCCTGGTCCGGGCCGATGGGTACCGGTCGCCCGTCGAGGGTGACGGTGTCGTCCTCGAGCAGCGCGAGGGTGAGGAGCGGGTAGGCGGGGACGGCGGCCAGCTCAGACGGTCGCATCGGGCACCCCGTAGAACTCCCAGTGCCAGGGCTCGTCAGGCCCGGAGCCGCCCCGGTGCGCCCAGGTGGGGTTGACCCAGCCGTAGGCGGGGGCGTTGGCCCTCATCCAGGCGTACTGCGCGCTGGTGTAGCTGTTCACGCCGCCGCCCAGGTCGACCGCGAGCCCCCACCCGTGGTTGGAGGTCCCGGGCGTGGCGGCGTAGGAGCCCTTCTGGGCCTTGAGGGAGACCTGCCGGGCGTAGTCGCGGTAGGTGGAGGTCAGCGCGAGGTGGCGGCCGAACTGCGCCCGGTAGGCGTTGTCGAGCGCGGTCAGCGCGAGGGTGGCGTCCGAGCGCAGCGCGTGCCCGGAGCCCCACGGGACCGGGCTGAGCGCGCTGGCGGGGATCCGGCCGTTGGAGTGCCCGCCCCACGGGCCTGGCTCGCCGTACCCGGCGGTGACGACCCCTCCGGCGGGGGCCGCGGCGGCCGGGCACGCCGACGCCCCGCCCGTGGTGGTGGCGCCGGGGGGCAGGTCGACGCCTGCCAGGGCGGCCACGACCTGCCGGGCCGGCTCGTACCAGCGCACGTAGTGGAAGGGGTCGTCGTTGCGCTGGGTCCTGTGCGCGGCGAGGGTGGGTTCCAGGCTCGCCCAGCCCGGCACGGCGGTGAGGGCCCGGAAGTAGTTGAGGCTGCTGGTGGTGGGGTCCATCCGGTCCGCCAGGCTGCCCCACGCCCCGTTGTCCCGCTGCTGGAACAGCCCGCGGCTGTCGGGGCCGACGGCGTCGCCGCGGTCCAGCACCCGCAGGCCGGACTCACCCATCGCGGTCATGACACCGATGACCTGGGCCTGCAGCGGCAGGCCCAGCTGTTCGGCGGCGGCCATGATGTGCGCGGCGTTGGTCAGCTGGACGCCGGAGTACCCGGCGACGGGCCCCACCGGGACGGCCACCGCGCTGGCGTCTGCGCTGACCTCCGCGCTGACCTCCGCGCTGGCCTCCGCGCTGGCCTCTGCGCTGGCCTCTGCGGTGGCCTCTGCGGTGGCCTCTGCGGTGGCCTCTGCGGTGGCCACCATGCCGGGGCCGCCGGCGACAGCGAGGGGGCCGGTCGGCCCGCAGGTCTGGGACCCGCCACCGAGGACGACCACCAGCAGGACCGGGACGAGGACCAGGCCCGTGCCGCCGGCGACGGCGCCTCCTGCGCTCACCGACGTCCCCCGGCCAGGCTCACCGTGGGCTCACCGTGGGCTCGACGGCGGCGGGGTCAGCGCGTGGACGAGCCAGGTGTCCTCGACGCTCTGCCGGATCAGCTCGACCCGGTACTGGCCGACGTCGGTGCCCACCAGCGCCGTCATCTGCGTCGCGCTGGGCGCCGCCGCGAGCACACCGGCATCGGTGACCGCCGAGACCCGGACGTTCGCCGGGTCGGTGCCCTCGAACGCGTACCGCGCCTCCGGGCTCAGGTGCGCGGAGACCTCCGGCCACCAGGTCTCGTACGGCCGCTCGCGGTCACTGAACGCCGTCAGCGCGCCCACCGCGGCCTGCAGGCCCGCGTCGGCGGCCCCGTCGTCGAGCACGTCAGCCGCCGAGGGCGTCGACGTCGGGCCTGCGGCGGCGGTGGTGGTGCTCACCGGTGCGGGCACGGGGGCCCGCGACGCCACGACACCGGGTGCCGAAGCACCCCCGGTCGCCGCCGTCGTGGTCGTAGTGTCGGCGCACCCAGTCAAGATGACAGTCACGAGCAGTAGCCCCGCCCCGGTCGCACACCGCTGTGCCATCCGCCACCTCCGTGTCACGATCACTCTTACAAGAGTATCACCCATGTGCGATACTCTGTGATAGTACGGCAATAGCCCATTGGTTAGGAGTCGATCATGCGGAGACGTGAGGTGCCTGCTGCCGCGCGGAATCCGTTCCTCACGGTGGCCGCCGCCGTTCCTGCTGTCGAGGTGCTGGACCGTGACCCGCTGTGGGACGACGCCGTCGTCCTGGGCGGTCCCGCCACGCCCGCCGCGGCGCCGGACGTCGACGTCAGCGGCGTGCGGCCGTGGCCGACCGTGGAGACCAGCGACCGCCCCACGGTGTTCGTGATGGCCCTGCACGGCGGTGCCGGAGCGAGCACCCTCGCCGGGCTCCTGGGCGACGGCGCCGCCGACGCGGGCCAGCGGTGGCCCGTCGCCGCCGGCTGGGAACGACCGCTGCCGTCCCTGCCCGTCGTCGTGGTCGCGCGCACCCACCACCACGGCCTGCAGGCCGCTGATCGTCTTGCCCGCCTGTGGGCGGCGGGCGAGCTGCCCGGGTCGACGTTGCTCGGCCTCGTCCTCGTCGACGACGCACCCAAGCTCCTGACCCAGCAGCGGCGCACCGCGCGCCGGCTGGGTCGGATGACCCCACGGGGCTGGCACCTGCCCTGGAACGAGGTGTGGCGGATCCAGCCGCCCACCCCTGACACCACGCCCATCCGGGTCCGCCGGACGGTCGACAGCATCCGCGCCAGCGCGCGCGGCAACCGAAAGGACGCCCCCTGATGACGATCTTCATGGCCCACATCGCCGCCGTGCTCCCGGACCCGGTCCCCGAGCCGCCGCCGGGCGTCGAGGGCTTCACCACCGTCCTGAACTGGCTCGCGTGGGGGGTGATGATGCTCGGCCTGGCGGGCTTCCTCAGCTCCGCCGGCTACCTCGCCTTCGCCGGCTTCACGGGCCGCGAGATCACCGGGATCAAGGGCCTTGTGATCGCCGTCATCGTCTGCGTCCTGGCTTCGGCCGCTGGCGCCATCATGCGCGTCTTCATCTGATCGAGGAGCGCCGATGGCCAGCGAGAACGACCCCACCGAATCGCCCTTCAACATGTGGTGGTGGCTGTCGGCCGGTTTCCTCGTGCTCCTGGCTGTCGTCGCGACCGTCGTCTTCATCACCAGCGGACGGCCGGGGGAGCCGGCGGCACAGTCCGCGACGAGGTCCGAGGCCGCGCAGCCCGAGCCCACGGCGGCTACAGCGTCAGCGACAACACCAGCCGGTGAGGCAGGAGACTGCGGACTCGCTGCCGACAGCCAGGACATCCCCGTAGCGGGTCCAGAGGCTGACTGGACACCTGCGGGGTTGTTCATGGTCCCGACATCGCCGGAGTACGGCCCGGAGGCGTCGCAGTCGTCAGGGTGGACGTGCTTCGCCCACTCACCGACCGGCGCGCTCTTTGCTGCCGCACACTTCACGGCTGGAGCCATCGGGCCCGACTACGCGTCCTTCATGGCTGACGCAGCAGTTCAGAACGCGGCACTGGAAACATGGCTTGCCAGTCAGGACCCGGATGCGCACCGTCAGGAACCTGGGCGCGTCGCCCAGATTGCAGGGTACGAGTTCCTTGAGGTATCCCCGGCTGATGAAGTACGACCGAATCGCGTCGCTGTGAACCTTGGGTTACGTCAGTCATCTGTCGAAGCCGCCTTCCGTGTCGAAATGGTGTGGGACGAATCGGCGGGTACGTGGAAGGGTGACATGACCGGGACACAGTTCGAGCCGACAGTGATCGAGCTCGCTGCGGTCACCGCTTGGGGAGCGGCAGGTAATGGCTGAGGCTGCGATTCCCGAATGTTCGATTATTGATGTCGGCTGCAAGGTCAGTAGCGGCGTCACCGGCGCAGTCACTGAGATTGGCGCGAACGCTGTAGCGGATTTCGTCCGCTCGATGGCGGATGGCGCGGTCAACGTGCTGACGTGGTTGAGCACGTTCTGGCTGGAGGTGCCGACGCCGGACATCGGGGGTCAGTCGGTGACTCGCATCCAGGAGTCGCTGTCGTGGTACACGTTCTGGTTCGCCGTGGCGGGCATCCTCATCGCGCTGCTGCGGGTCGCGGTGACGCACCGGTTCGCCAGCGGCGTCGGGGGCGTCAAGATGGTGGTGAACCTGGTGGTGGTCTCGGCGGCGCTCACGGCGACGTTCGAGGCCGCGCTGCGGGCTGGTGACGCCTTCGCGCCCTGGATCGTGGAGAGCGTCACCGGCGAGACGATGAGCCTTGAAGGGTTCCTCACGGTCGACCTGCTGATGGCGGCCGGGACCGGCCCGGGCCTGATCCTGGCACTGTTCGCGTTCCTCGGTTCCCTGGCCAACGTCGCTTTCATGATCCTGCGGAGCGCCCTGGTTCTGATTCTCTACGCGTTTCTGCCCACGCTGGCGGCGGCGTCGGCGTCGGAGAGCGGCGCGCAGGCTTTCCGTAAGGCCATCGGCTGGATGATCGCGTTCGTCCTCTTCAAGCCTGTGGCGGGGGTCATCTACGCCCTGGGGATCCTGCTCCTGCGCGAGCCGGTCTCGTTCGCCAGCCTGGACGAGGCCGGTAATGGCCTGTATCTGACGTCGGTCGCGGTGGTCGTGATCGCGGCCGCGGCCCTGGCCCTGCCGGCCCTGGTCAAGTTCGTCACGCCTGTCGCTGCGGTGGGCACCTCGGGCCTGTTCTCGGGGGCCGCCGCCGGCGCCGCAGTGGTGGCCACGGGCGCGGCGGTCGTCGCGATCGGCGCGACCGGTGGGGCCGCAGCCGCTGGCGGCGCCGCCAGCGCCGCAGGGGCTGGTGCTGGTGCGGGTGCCGGTGCGGGTGCCGGTGGTGGCGCCGTCGGCGCAGCGACCACGTCGGGGGGTGCCACTGCGAGGACCACAGCAGCTGGGGGCGGTACGTCCACGAGCTCGGGCGTCGGCGCGTCGACCGGTGGTGGGCCGAGGTCTCCCGGCGGCGCGGGGGAGGCGTCCGCGGACGGCGGTCCGGGTACGGGTACGGGTCAGACGCCGGCGGGACCCCCCGGGTCTACGCCGGGGGACGCGTCCTCTGGGAGGGCGTCGAGCGCGGTGACGCCGGGCGCAGGAGGGGCCGGTGCCACACCTGGTGCGTCACCGGGTGGTGGGACGGCGCAGCCCGCCGGGGTCCCGGCAGCCACGGGCTCGGGCTCCGCGACCCCGACCGCCTCACGGGGCGGCGGGACGGCGGCCTCCGGGGCCGCCCGGGGTGCACCAGCGGGCGGGGTCAGCAGGCCCGGCCCGCCCGCGGGCCACCGCGGCGGTGCGGCGGGCGGGGCGAGGACGGTCGGTGATCTCGGCGCGAGGAGCGGCCTGGCGGCCGACGGAGCTATGGACGACGTGACCAAGGGGGAGGCGGAGTCATGAGCGGGTCGACGAGCGTGGTGACGTACGGGAACTTCGTGCGGCCGGCGCGGCAGGGCGTCCTCGGGCTGCCCATGGGGGTGGCACTGCTGTGCATCCCCCTGGTGGTGGGGGTCGTGCTGATGCTGGTTCAGACCTGGTACCTCGCTGCGGTGGGGACAGCCGTGCTCGGTGTCGTCGCCGCCGGCCTGGCCGTGGTCGGCACTCGGCAGGGCCGCAGCATCTACAGCAGGCGGCTGCTGCTGGGCGCGCACCGGCGCAAGACCGCCCGCGGGGACAACCTGTACGTGGCCGGACCGGCCGGGAAGGTCCCCGACGGCTCGTTCACCCTGCCCGGGCTGATGGCACCGAGCGCCCTCAGCCAGCATGCTGACGCGTTCGGCACCCCGTTCGGCCTGCTCCACCTGCGCGGCGCGAGGCACTACACGGTCGTCCTGGAGGCCTACCCGGACGGGGACGCGCTGGTCGACCAGGCGCGGATCGACTCCCAGGTGGCGCACTGGGGGGCCTGGCTCGGCCAGCTGGCACTCGACGAGGACGTCGTGGGGGCCAGCGTGACGGTGGAGACGGCCCCGGACTCCGGGGTCCGGCTGACGCGCATGGTGCAGGCCAACCTGGTCGAGGACGCGTCGGCGTTCGCGCGGACCGTGATCGAGGACGTGGTGCGCGAGCTGGGCACCGGCTCCCCGATCATCACCACCCGCATCGCCGTCACGTTCTCCGGGCGCAGCCACGACGGCCGCGGCCGCGACCGCGGCGTGGCCACGATGGCGGAGGAGATCGGGAACCGGCTCCCGGTGCTGCTGGCGTCGCTGTGGGAGACCGGGGCCGGCACCTCCGTGAGGGCGTGCACCGCCCAGGACATCGTCGACTTCACCCGCACCGCCTACGACCCCACGGTGGCCACCCAGGTCGAGCAGGCCCGCGCCGAGGACGGCACCGGCCTGACGTGGGCCGAGGCCGGACCCACCTTCGCCGACGACCAGGTCGAGCAGTACTTCCACGACCGGGCGGTGTCCCGCTCCTGGCAGATGTACGAGGTGCGCGAGGGCCAGTTCCACTCCAACGCCCTGACCCGGCTCCTCGAGCCGAACGGCGGCGTGCTGCGCAAGCGGGTCACGCTGCTGTACCGGCCGGTCCCCGCCGGTCAGGCCGCCGACGCGATCGAGGCGGAGCTGAACAACGCCATCTTCACCGGCTCTCAGAAGCAGCAGGTGTCCGCCCGGCAGCGGGCACGGCTGGCGTACGCCCACAAGGCCGGCGAGGAGGAGGCGCAGGGTGCGGGCCTGGTCCGGTTCGGGGTCATCGTCACCGTCACCTGCGCCGCCCAGGCGGACTTCCCCCGCCTGGAGCGGCTGGTGCCCTCGCTGGGCAACCAGGCCCGCCTGCGTCTGCGGCCCGCGCTCGGCAACCAGGCCGTCGCGTTCCAGGCCGCGCTGCCGCTCGGGCTGGTGCTGCCCGAGCACTCGATGCTGCCGGCCCAGCTGCGGGACTACCTGTGACGACCACGACGACCCCGACGCCCGGTCCGTCCGGTCCGTCCGGTGAGCGGGCGGGCCTGACGCTGACGCGGCGGGAGGCCCGCGCCCTGGCCCGCCGGGCGCGGCAGGGCTCCGCCGCCGGGCAGGGCGAGCGGTGGCTGCCGAGGTTCTGGCAGCAGGCCGCGGCCGGCCGGGCCGCCGCCCGCCGGCGTGCC